>JBBSLR010000069.1:0-9346 GCA_038255045.1 Phormidesmidales cyanobacterium | reverse complement strand
GAAGACAGTAACGGCGTGGTTCTAAATGTTTACACCTCCCGGTTTTATTCAGCGATCAGTGACCCTGAGTCTGGGCCATGTCGCCTATATCGAAGCCGATCCAGACTTTTGGCCTGCGCCCCCGGTGGCTTCTCAGCCCCTGGTGTTTATCCACGGTTTTGGGGGTGGGTCGTCGAGCTACGAGTGGTCTAAGGTCTACCCGGCCTTTGCGGCAGATTATCCAGTACTGGCCCCCGATTTACTCGGCTGGGGCCAGTCTGACCACCCCGATCGCCCCCTAACCACCGTCGACTACGAGGCGCTGCTGACCGAAATTCTGCACAAGCTCTGCCCTGAGCCGCCGATGGTGGTGGCATCTTCTCTCAGTGCGGCCCTGCTGGTGCGGGTGGCGATCGCGCACCCCGCGCTGATCCGGGGCATGTTTCTCGTCACCCCCGCCGGGCTGGCCGACTTTGGCCAAGACCCCAGCAGTTCTTTCATCAACCAGGTCGTTAAACTACCGCTGGTAGACCAGCTGTTGTACTGGGGGGCGATCGCCACCGCCGAGGGCATCAAGCTATTTTTGGCCCAGCGCCAGTTTGCCGACGCCAGCAAAGTCTCTGACGAAATGGTCGCCGCCTATCTGGCCTCGGCCCAGCAGCCCCATGCCGATGTGGCCGCCCTGGCCTTTGTGCGCGGCGACCTGAGCTTTGATCTGGCCGTTGACCTGCCCCATCTGACCACCCCGACGACCCTTCTCTGGGGCGAGGCCGCCCAGCTCACCGATATCGACACAGGCCGTCGCCTCGCCGCCCTCAACTCCACCGCTATTCGCCGGTTTGAGGCCCTGCCTGGGGTGGGGCTAACTCCCCAGCTAGAGGTGCCCGGCGTCACCATTGGGCTAATTCAGCAGTGCTTTAGGAGCGAGGATTAAATAGTTGAGCCAATTTGGGCTAGATTGGCCAGGGCAGTGTAATTCCATTTGGGCAAGACATCGTCGAAGACGATTTGGATGCTGGCTTTGAGTTCATCGGTCGCCTTCTTACCCGTCTCGTAGACCTTATCTAGGACGGTGGTAACGACCGCTAACCCTTTGGCCGTTGATCCTAGGACATTCCCCACACCCCTGGAGAGATGGCTATACGCCATGGCGCTGTCCCAGTTTTTGCCCCTGGCAGGGGCCGATGTTCTGAGCGCGATGGCCATCGCTATAAATTAGGTCTGTAGGTCGGCAGAATCATAAGTAGGATGTGTTAGGCATAGCCGTGACGCATCAAACCCTTATCTGGCATGGGTTACGCTGCGCTAACCCATCCTACAGTGGTTTTACATTTAATTAGTTCCACCTACTTACATTGCCGCCTGCTATACCGCCAAGAACTCTTGAATTACGTCGTTGGTGAGTTCGCTAGTGGGGCCATCGGCGACAATGGTGCCGCGCTGCATGGCGTAGTAGTAGTCGGCCTGGCGCACAAAGTGCAGGTGTTGCTCTACCAATAGCACCGAAATGCCGGTGGTGCGAACAATTTTCTTCACCGCCGCCTCGATGTCGAGAATGATCGACGGCTGGATGCCCTCGGTGGGTTCGTCCAGCACCAGCAGCTTGGGCTGACCCATGATGGCGCGGGCGATCGCCAGCTGCTGCTGCTGCCCACCGCTGAGGTCGCCCCCCATGCGATCGAGCATGGTCTTGAGCACGGGGAACAGCTCGTAGATTTCTTCGGGCACTTCTTTTTGCACCTTGCCCCGACTGCCCAGGGCCTCCTGGCCAATCAGCAGGTTCTCTCGCACCGTCAGCCGAGGGATCACCTCGCGTCCCTGGGGCACGTAGCCAATGCCCATGCGCGCCCGGCGATCGGGGGGCAGGCTATTCACCACCTGGCCCTCAAAGCGAATTTCGCCGGTGCGGGGCCGCAGCACCCCCATGATGTTTTTGAGCATGGTGGTTTTGCCCACGCCGTTGCGGCCTATCAGGCAAACCATTTGCCCCTTGGGGATAGTCATCGCCACATCGCGCAAGATATGGCTTTCGCCGTAGTAGAAGTTTAGCCCCGAGACCTCAAGCATGGGCGCGGTGGCGGGGTCTTGCAGGGCGGGGTTGGGGAGGGTGGTGGTCATGGGAATTTTAGATTTTAGAGGGCTGCCGTAGGGGCAGACCCACGTGTCTGCCCAAATCTCCGACATCGATAAACGTACCAACAAACCTGCGGGGTCAGGGGTCGGGTGCCTTTTGGGTGTTGCCGGAGATTCTCGTTGCCCCAGGCACCCGACCCCTTTGACACCCCTACCTTCGCGCGGCCAGTTCTTCTAGGGCAGCGGCTTCTAGGCGGCTGACGGTCTCGGGGGGCAGGCCCAGCAGGCTCAGTAGCTTTTGGTAGACCCCCGCCTCGTTCTGGTTGATTTGGTTTGAGCTAATCACCTCGTAGCTGAGCATTAGGGCTTCTTCGCGCTGGGCCGGGGTGATGAGCTGGGGCACCAGGTCTTCTAGCGCAATTTCGGTGGCCAGCAGGTTGTTGAGGTCGCCGCGCAGCTCGGCTTGCTCTTCGGGGGCGTGGGCAAACTTGCGGCTGAGGCGGTCTAAGATCACCTCCTGCTGCACTTCAGCAAAGTTGTCGGCGGCCCAGGCCATGGTGGCGGCAATGCGCAGCAGCAGCATTTGCTCGGGAGTCAGCCCCGTTTCTTTCCCCAGGTAAACTTCGATCACCTTGGGGTCGGTCTGCACCTGGTCCATGGTGCCCTCAAACAGCACGCTGCCCTGGTGCAGCACGGTGACCTGGCGGGCAATCTGGCGGACAAACTCCATGTCGTGCTCGATCACCACAATGGAGTGGCTCTCGGCCAGTGACATCAGCAGCTTGCCGGTTTGCTCGGTCTCTTCGTCGGTGAGGCCCGCCACGGGTTCATCGACCAGCAGCAGGTCGGGCGACTGGGCCACCAGCATGCCGATCTCAAGCCACTGCTTTTCGCCGTGGGAGAGCAGCGCGGCGGGGATGTCGGCCTTGTGGTCGAGGCCGATGGTTTCGAGCAGACCGCCCACGGTGCGCTTTTCGGCGGTGGGCGCTTTTTTGAACAGGGTCGAAAAGACATTTTTCTCGCGGTTGCAGGAGAGGTCGAGGTTTTCTCGGGGGGTGAGGTTGAGGTAGACGCGGGGGGTTTGAAACTTGCGGCCAATGCCCAGGCGCGAGATCTCGTGCTCTTTATACTTCCGTAGGTCTTGGCCTTTGAAGTAGGCCGCGCCTTCGGTGGGCTTGGTTTTGCCGCTGATCACGTCTAAAAAGGTGGTTTTGCCCGCGCCGTTGGGGCCGATGATCACCCGCAGCTCGCCCTCATCCATGCTGAAGTTGAGGTTGTTGATGGCCTTAAAGCCATCAAAGCTGACGGTGACGTCTTTGATCTCTAGAACTTTGGTGCTCACGGGGGTCAGGTCTCCTGCGGATGCCGGGTAGGGAGAAATTGGGCTAGGGGATGGTGCATAGCTGCGCTAATGCACCCTACGGTGGGTCGGTAGGGTGGGCCTTGTCCACCGTTACAACAGTGCGATCGCAGATAATTGTGTGGAATGGACTAGGTGCATAGTCCAGATTGAATGGTGGGCATTGCCACCCTACTTTTCAACCCTACTTTTCGACCAATTCAGGGGTTTCGATCACCGTTGCGACCTCGGGGTCATCGGCTAGGTAGGGCAGATCGGTGGAAGATAGGCCCAATGCCGAGCTAACGGTGAAACCAAAGGTGCGCCGACCCCAGCCGATGATGCCGTCGGGCAGCGCCGTCACCACAATTAAGAACAACGCTCCCTGGAAAAACAGCCACACGTCGGGAAAGCGCTCGCTGAGCAGACTGCGGGCCATATTCACCAGCACCGCGCCCAGCACCGCGCCCACCAGGGTGGCACGCCCGCCCACGGCGACCCAGATCACCATCTCAATCGAGAAGGCAATATCCATCACCTGGGGTGAGATAATGCCCGACTGCACGGTGTAGAGAGCACCGGCAATACCGGCGATCGCCCCCGACACCGCAAACACCAGCACCTTAAAGGCCGTGGGGTCATAGCCCGAAAAGCGCACCCGGTTTTCGTCGTCGCGAATGGCCACCAGCATGCGGCCAAAGCGACCGCTGGTCAGCCAGCGACAGAGGGCGTACATGGCCACCAGAGCGATCACCGTGCTGATGTAAAAAAACATCCGCATGTCGGGGCTGCCCACCTGCTGACCCATAAACACCGAGGTGGAGGTCTTGAGACCGTTGGTGCCGTTGATCAGCTTTTGCTGCCCGTTAAACAGGTTAAAAAACACCACCAGGGCGGCCTGGGTCAAAATCGAGAAGTAGACCCCGCGAATGCGGTTGCGAAACACCAGGTAACCCAGCAGCCCCGCCACGATCGCCGGGATGGTGAAAATCGCCAGCAGCGTAAAGGGCAGGGAGTTAAAGGGCTGCCAAAACAGCGGCAGCTCACTGACCCCGTAGAGGCTAAAGAAATCTGGCAGCTGCCCTTCGCCCAGAGTGTTTAGCTCCAGGTACATGGCAAAGGCATAGCCCCCCAGGGCAAAAAATATCCCGTGGCCCAGGCTCAGCAGGCCGGTAAAGCCCCAGATTAAATCGATCCCCAGGGCAACGATGGCCAGGGCCAAAAAGCGACCCAGCAAATTTAGCCGAAAGCCCGACAGCAGCATCGGCATGATCACAATCAGGATGAGGGCGATCGCAATCACCGCGATCGCCTCGATCATGAATTTGCGCTTTTGGCTGGCCTTGGCGGCGCGGCGCGGTTGAACAGCAAGATTTGTAGTCATAGCCCTATAGCTCCACCGAACGCCCTTTCGGCGGGAACAGCCCAGCGGGCCGCACCTGCAAAAAGGCAATGATCAACGCGAAAACCAGCACCTTGGCCATGCTCGTGGTGGCAAAGAAGGTGAAGAAGCCAACGATGGGCTGAAAAAAGTCCGACGGCGGAAACAGCACCGCCATGGTGCCCGAACCCAGCAGGTAGGTGGTGATGCCAATGATCAGGGCCGCCACAATGCTGCCCACCAGTTTGCCAACCCCGCCGACCACTACCACCATGAACGCATCCACAATGTAGTTGCTGCCCAGGTTGGGGCCGACCGAACCCAGCAGCGTCACCGCAAACCCAGCAATGCCCGCCAGCCCAGAGCCTAGGGCAAAGGTAATCGCATCTACCTGCCCGGTGGGAATGCCTAAACAGGCGCTCATGCCCCGGTTTTGGGTCACCGAGCGAATCCGTAGGCCCCAGGCGGTGCCGTTGAGAAACCAGTAGACCGCCACCAGGCAAATAATCGTGAGGGCGATAATAAACAATCGCGCCGAGGGAAATTGCATGGTGTTGCCCAGGGTAATGCCGCCCCGCAGCCAGCTCGGCGGCGTCACATCCACGTTGCGGGCACCAAACCAGGGGCGAGCAAACGACGCGCTGCCAGAGCTTTGAGCCAAAAACCAGGCCAGCGCTGCGATCGCACCACTCAGCCCCAAAAACACCGGGTTCGCCCAGCTAGATATCCGATCCCAGTCGGTGTAGCCGGTCAGCACCCAGCGACCGACAAAAAACAGCGTCGCAAACACAACCAGGCCAATCAACATCGGCCAGCTGACGCTGCGAATGAACTGAATCAAGATCAGGCTCACCCCCCAGGTGGCCAGCAGCGTTTCTAGGGGCCGCCCATACAGGTAGCGAATTACGGTGCGCTCTAGCAACAGACCAATCGCGGCAGACACCAAAAAAGCCAGGGGCAACGCCGCAAAAATATAAATTTCTGGGGCAATACCCCCCATGCTTTTGGCCGCATTTTGCACCAAAAACGTGGTGTAGGCCCCAAACATCATTAGTTCACCGTGGGCCAGATTAATGACCCCCATCAAGCCAAACACAATCGCCAAACCCAAGGCCACAATCAACAGCACTGCACCAATGCTAATGCCGTTAAACAGGCCACCAATTAAGCCTTCTAACACAGCTCTTACCGCTTTCAGAACAACCCACAACCGGCAGGACGTCACCACCCCTGTCCACAAAACCCAGCTAAAACTCAGTAGGGATACTAAGGGTAGCCCGGCCCTAGAAAAGTCCACCTCTAACAAAATTAGATTAAGTCAAGGTTCTGCCCCATCAAGGTATTCAAAGTCCGTTTGCCTGAGCTTGCCTACCAGTTATCTCCGGCCCAATAGCGGCAATTAAATGATCCCAACAGACCCGAAAATCAGGTTTAAAAAAGCTTAAGGTGAGACCCTGATGATTAACTAGATCCCGTCTAGGGAAAGCGAAAGATAACCAAGTTTCCTCAGCCTGCTTAAGGTTTAAACTTCATGCAAGTTCAGAATTGGAGCTTTGCCTGGGGAAAACTACAGCCCCCGAGCTGGACTGGGTATATCCAAACCTATTTGGGCCAAACCTATTTGGGCCAAATAGGTTTGGGGCTGAACTATTGAGGGCTTATAAAGAGAGCGAGGACACAGATGACTGCACCCCCGCCTCATTTCTATGACCACATCCCAGTAGCCGTCACCTAGATATCGAACTTCTCACCCTTGTCTGGGTCAGACCAGTCGCAGCCAAGGCCAATGGTGTCGGGCACAAACTGGTTCCAGGGCTGTGGCTCAACGACGCCCTCGGTTTCCCAGATAATGTCAAACAGGCCATCGTCGCGCACCTCGCCCAGGCGCACAGTCTTAGACAGGTGGTGGTTGGTGTTCATGGTCACAGGGCCTTCGGGAGCCGCAAAGGTCTGACCGTAGGCCGCCGTCCGCACCTCAGGGATGTCGAAGGTGCCCGCCGCTTCTACCGCCTGCTTCCATAGATACACCATGATGTAGGCTGCTTCCATGGGGTCATTGGTGACGCGATCGTCGCCAAACTCGGCTTTAAAGTCGGCTACCCACTTCTCGTTCTCAGGGGTTTCCACGGTTTGGAAGTAGTTCCAAGAGGCCAGGTGACCGGCAAGAAACTCGGGGCCAATCTGGCGCACTTCTTCTTCAGCGACGCTCACCGACATAACGGGGTATTGGTCAGGCCCCATACCCGCGCCCTGGAGCTGCTTAAAGAAGGCCACGTTGCTGTCGCCGTTGAGGCTGTTGAAGATCACACCACCGTTGGGCAGGGCGGCGCGAATCTTGGTGATGATTGGGGTAACTTCGGTATTGCCCAGGGGCAGATAGTCTTCGCCCACGGTGGTGCCGCCCTTGGCCGCCAGCTGCTCTTTGATGATGGTGTTGGCGGTACGGGGGAACACGTAGTCAGACCCGACCAGGAAGAACTCGGTGCCTTTATTTTCGAGCAGCCAGTCTACCGCTGGCTCGATCTGCTGGTTAGGGGCCGCCCCGGTATAGAAAATATTCTGAGAGCACTCCTGCCCTTCGTACTGGAGCGGGTACCACAGCATGTGGTTCTTCGACTCAAACACGGGCAGCATGGCCTTACGGCTAGCGGAGGTCCAGCCGCCAAACACCACCGCCACCTCGTCTTGGTCGATCAGCTTTTCGGCCTTTTCAGCAAAGGTGGGCCAGTCAGACGCGCCATCTTCAACGATGGCCTCGATTTGTCTGCCCAGCACACCGCCAGCGGCGTTGATTTCTTTAATCGCCAGCTGCTCAGCATCTACCACGGTGGTTTCGCTAATGGCCATGGTGCCGCTGAGGGAGTGCAGAATGCCCACCTTGACGGCCTCTCCATCACTAGCCGCCATCTCAGTGTCGCCATCGGCAGTTCCACTGCCAGTGGTTTCAGTGGGGGACGTACCGCAGGCCTTCAGCAGCATAGAAGTGCCCAGGGTCGCCGACCCGTACACCAAAAACTTACGCCGATTAAATCGAGTTACCATTCAACCTCGCTCCTGACTCATTAATGATGGAAGAGTTGCTAGATCCGAAAATTCACGCAGACCGTCAAAGTGGATATTAGAGTTAGTGTCTGGCAGGAAGTGTAGTGTACGTTACAAAAAAGTCCAACTTTTTCGTAACATTCCTCAGATTTCAGTAGCTTTGCCATCGTCCTGAGGATAGATTTCAGCTCTCCCAGCGCAGCTTAGGGGCTGGCGTTGAAATAAGATACCGACGTTAGCAGAAGACCTATTTATGGATTCCCTCCCCACGCCTTCGCGGGGGCAGGCTCTGCGCGGGAATGACGCTGGGATGTTATTTAATTGCTGATCCCTTAAGGCGATGAAAAGAGGAGATGGCAAGACCAGCGGCTAAGTTGTGAAGCGGCCTTGGCTAGGGTTTTTCAGGTCTTGTCGGCAGGAGCCTTAGAGCAAACTTGCGCCCCTAGGCCACGGGGGCAGGCTCTAGGGTGGCGTGATAGTGAATAAAGTCGATGACGGTGGCTAAGCCTGCCTGAGTCTTGAGATTGGTGAAGCCAAAGGGGCGATCGCCGCGCATTTTCCTAGCATCCCGCTCCATCACCTCCAGGCTGGCCCCCACCATGGGTGCCAGGTCAATCTTATTGATCACCAAGAAGTCTGACTTGGTGATCCCCGGCCCGCCCTTGCGGGGAATTTTGTCTCCGGCGGCCACGTCAATCACGTAGATGGTTAAGTCCACCAGTTCGGGGCTAAAGGTGCTGGCCAGGTTGTCGCCGCCGCTCTCGACAAAGACTAAATCTAATGGATTGAAGCGAGCCTCAAGATCTTCGATCGCCACCAGGTTCATCGAGGCATCTTCGCGAATGGCGGTGTGGGGGCAGCCGCCGGTCTCGACCCCAACGATGCGATCGGGGCTGAGGGCCTGGCTACGCACCAAAAACTGGGCATCTTCCTGGGTGTAGATGTCGTTGGTGACCACGGCGATGGAGTAGCGATCGCGCAATGCCTTGCACAGACAATCCACCAGGGCCGTCTTGCCCGACCCCACCGGGCCAGCTACACCAACGCGAAAGGGACTGGTCATTTTCAGGAAAATCCTTACAAATTTAGAATGCTTGGTATTTTACAGCGTTGTCCCCTGGCTTGAGCGGGGCGATCGCGTTGGCCTCCGCAGCTGAAATCTTCTGCCGGGGAGTCATGGGCGGCGTCCCCCAGTCTGCTAAAGCCGACTTTTGCGGTGAGCCAGGCAGTTCACTCCCTGGTGGTTGTGGCCGCAGTCCCTGAGCCCCATCGAAGACCCCAGGCCCCAATGCCATAATGGAAGCCACACCGATCCGCACCCCAAAGGATGCCGTCCCATGGCCGAACCCACCGGACTGATCTCCGATCGCATCATCTACCCCGACACCGATGGGGACTGTAAATTAGTTTGTGTCAGAGGTCAAAAGAAGATCTAATGAACTAACTACCCAAGGTATGACCGATGACCTTTCGCCCTGAACTAATCGATGAGTTACTGAAAGACTACCGTAGCCCTGAGGACCTGATGGGGG
>JBBSLR010000068.1:0-9355 GCA_038255045.1 Phormidesmidales cyanobacterium | reverse complement strand
CTGTAATTTTGACATTTGAGTCAATCACAAAGGATGTAGGGTCATTGAAGCCAGCCCTCACCCCAGCGCCAACGTAGTAGTCGGGGGGCTGCTGAGCCTGGGCCTTGGGAGCAACGCCAACAGTTGCGCCCAGGGCAATTACGCCTAGAGCAATTGCCCCTGGGGCGAGGACGGGTAAACGAGCAATGGTCAGTTTCATGGGTATTCCTTTGGGTATTCCTTATAGATAACAAACAGATAACGCGATAGATAGCGAGTTCATTACAGTCAGCTGCGCCTGTAACTTGATATACATCAAGTAAATCAAATTCCCAGCAAGATTTTAGGAAATAGGGCAGATTTTAGTGAAATTTTTGTGTTTTCTCCCTGGCTGATCTGGGAGGCTATAGGCTCAGGCAGGCGATCGCAGGCTTAGCTACGTTGAGCACAGACCTGAAAAAGTGCAGTGCGATCGCGTCCTAAAGGTCTCTTAAATCCCCGACGGTGCGCCCCGTCGTTTCGTCAATCCCTTAGCACATTAGAATAGTGACACCCCCCCAGAGTGCCAGCCGCGTGCTAGACCTAGCCGAACTCTTTCCCTTTCCCCTCGACGATTTTCAGCATCAGGCGGCAGCTGCCCTCGACGCCGACAAATCTGTGGTGGTGTGCGCCCCCACCGGCTCGGGCAAAACCCTAATTGGTGAATACGCCATCTACCGGGCCATGGCCCACGGCAAGCGGGTATTTTACACCACCCCCCTGAAGGCGCTTTCTAACCAAAAGCTGCGCGACTTTCGCGATCAGTTTGGCTACGACAATGTGGGTTTGCTGACCGGCGATCTCTCCATCAACCGCGATGCCCCGGTTGTGGTGATGACCACCGAAATCTTTCGCAACATGCTCTACGGCACCCGCATTGGCGAAACCGGCACCACCCTGCAACAGGTCGAAGCCGTGGTGCTCGACGAGTGCCACTACATGAACGATCGCCAGCGCGGCACCGTGTGGGAAGAGTCGATCATCTACTGCCCGCCCGAAATTCAGCTGCTGGCCCTCTCCGCCACGGTGGAAAATTCGGGCCAGCTGACCGACTGGCTGCAAAAGGTGCACGGCCCCACGGAGCTAATTTACTCTGACTTTCGCCCGGTGCCGCTCCAGTTTCACTACTGCACCGGCAAGCGCCTGGTGCCCCTGCTCGATACCTCCCAAAAGGCGATCAACCCCCAGCTCAAAAAGCAGCGCGCCCCCCAGCGCCAGCCCGGTCGGCGGGGCGGCGGGCGAGTGAGCCTGCCCTTTGTCATGGGGCAGCTGCAAGAGCGCGATATGCTGCCCGCCATCTACTTTATTTTTAGCCGCCGGGGCTGCGACAAATCGGTGGATGAGGTCAGCCACATGTCGCTGGTGAGTGAGGCCGAAGCCGACGAACTCAAGCTGCGCATTGATACCTTTCTCGCCCACAACCCAGATGCCGGGCGGGCAGGCCAGGTGGGGCCGCTGTATCGGGGCATTGCCGCCCACCACGCGGGCATTTTGCCCCTGTGGAAGGGGCTGGTGGAAGAGCTGTTCCAGGCCGGATTGATCAAGGTGGTGTTTGCCACCGAGACCCTGGCCGCAGGCATCAACATGCCCGCTCGCACCACGGTGATCGCCAGTCTGTCAAAGCGCACCGACCTGGGCCACCGGCTGCTGACCTCGTCAGAATTCCTGCAAATGGCGGGGCGGGCGGGGCGGCGCGGCATGGATGAGCAGGGCCACGTGGTCACGGTCGAAAGCCCCTTTGAGGGGTCGCGGGAGGCGGTACACCTGGCCACCTCGGGGGCCGACCCGCTGGTGAGCCAGTTTACCCCCGGCTACGGCATGGTGCTCAACCTGCTGCAAACCCACAGTTTAAATGAAGCCAAGGACTTAATCGAGCGCAGCTTTGGCCAGTATTTGGCCACCCTGCACCTGGTGCCCCAGCAGCAGGAAATTGATCGCCTAGAGGGGGCGATCGCCCATCAGCAGGCCCAGCTTGCCGCCTTTGACGAAGCGCTGCTGGCCGAGTATGCCAAGCTCAAAGAACGGCTCAAAGAAGAACGCCGACTGCTCAAAACCCTCCAGCAGCAGGCCGCCCAGGTGCTGGCCGACGACGTGGGCAAGATGGTGCCCTTTGCGATCGCCGGTACCCTGCTCTCCCTCAAGGGCAAGCACCTGCCCGTGGGCGACCCCGTTCCAGCGGTGCTGGTCACCAAGGTGCAGGGGTCGGGGCAGTTTCCCTACCTGGTGTGTCTTACCCAAACCAACCAGTGGTGTGTGGTCACCACCGCCGACGTGGTCGGCCTCCACGCCGATATTCCCCGGTTACAGTCGGTCGATACCCTGGCCCCGCCGACGGAGCTGGCCCCCAGCCCAGGCAAGCGCTGCCGGGGCGATGACTATACGGCGGCGATCGCCGCCACCATGGCCACACCGCCCGCCCTCGAAATGCTGGCCCCCGAGGTGCAAGTCCAACTCGACCGCATGCGCGATGTGGAGCACACCCTGGCCACCCATCCCGCCAGCCAGTGGGAGAACACCAAGGGCCTGCTCAAGCGTCAGCAGCGGCTGCGGGATCTGGAGGATGAACGGCGCGATCGTCAGCAAAAACTCGCCCAGTACACGGGCCGCTACTGGCAAGAATTTCTCAACATCATGGATGTGCTCAAGCACTTCAATGGCCTCGAAGACGACCGCCCCACCGAGCTGGGCGAGATGGCCGCCGCCATTCGCGGCGATAACGAGCTGTGGCTGGCCCTGGCCCTGGAGTCGGGCGAGTTTGACCACCTCGATGCCGCCCAACTGGCCGCCGCCTGCGCCGCCCTCGTCACCGAAAACTCTCGCCCCGACAGCTGGTGCCGCTACAAGCTCTCTGGCCGGGTAGAAGAAGCCCTAGGCGGTCTGCATACTCTGCGCCGCCAGCTCTACCAGCAGCAGCACCGCCGCCACATCACCGCCCCCCTCTGGCTAGAGTACGACCTGGTGGGCATGGTCGAGCAGTGGGCGCTGCAAGTGGATTGGGTCACCCTGTGCGAAAACACCAGCCTCGATGAGGGCGACATTGTGCGGATTTTGCGACGCACCCTCGATGTGCTGTCGCAGATACCCCACGTGCCCTACATCAGCGACAGTCTCCGCACCGCCGCCCGCGAGGCCAAAGAGCTGATGAACCGCTTCCCCGTCAACGAAGAAATTGGCTGAGATGGCCTATCTCTCCCCCAGCCAGACCCAAAGTTTCCCCTAGATGAACTCATCTAGGGGAAACTTTGGGTCTGCGCCGCCGGTAATTACCAGGCTGATCGTTGTCGCGCTGCCTTGACCGCAACCTGGCTCTACCCTGAGTGCATTACATGAAACAAGACACTCAGGTTTTGGGCAGCACAGTCAAACATAGTAAACAGTACCCAAGCGGGTACTGTTTAGTTGGCGAACGATTGATTTACATTTTGTATGTCAACCCGTTCAACGAGTTAAAAAAATGACGATTATTTCTACATTTGAAGTACTACTCAAGCCTCAGCTACCGCCAGCAACTCAGCTGCCGCCGGGTTTCACTACTGTGCAGAATCTAGGTCGTAATCTTATTCAAGGTTACTTTCTCACTATCTCCAACATTAATGCCTTTGATCTGGTGCTATCTTTGGTTTTCACAACTCGCCTCCCCGCAGGGGTGACCTTAGATAAGATCATTACTTTTTCTGACACCTCCGGCATCAATACTGGCGGTTCTCTAGAGCCAGTCGGTGCCGGCAATAAGTTCAGATTTTCTCCCCTTATTCTCCCGGTTGATGCCACAGCGCTGTTCATCTTGCAGCCCAGCCCTACTGATCAGGCCCTCGTCGATCTAGATATTGAGGCTCGCGGCTTTGTGGAGGTGCAGCTGTCTTCACTGGCAGGCAATCTACCCCCAGGGGCACAGATTCAGGTGACCGCAGAACAGCGAGGCACTTTCTTCGGCGATGCAAATGCTCCAAATATTGTCGACAGGGCACTTGATCAAATTGTCTATGGTCTCACTGTTCAAAATGGAGGTTTGATTACCCTCAACTAGGAGAGGCATAGGCTATTCAACCCATAAAAACCTTTTCTAAAGGTTGTCTTAGTCGATTTAGGGGGTGGGGGCATGGGCTAACCCACCCCTACCCATCCCAAGGAGGAGACGGTGAGGCTGCCTTTCCAAGGGCTTTTCTTATCCCGAACCCAGGTCAAGTAGGAAATCCTAAATATCCAGTTAAAAGGCCATGACCTAAACACAACGATCATTGCCATAGAAGCCGTCTTTGAGAAGTAGAGCACTACCATGCCGCCAGCCTTTAAATTTTCCCCAGCCAGCTATAGCTGGGTAGCGATTCACCCTGAGCCTAAGGGGGTTGTTCAGTTTATTGGCGGTGCTTTTTTTGGCACCTTCCCAACTCTTTTCTACCGTTATTTCTTGCAAACGTTGTTTGAGGAAGGCTATACCATTATTGCACTACCTTTTAGGTTTAGCTTTCGCCACTGGTCGACTGCGGTTGATTTACTCAAAGAGCAAGAGGTTTTGCAAGGCGAACTGACAGAGAGGGCTGCTCGCCTAGGCTATGAAAATCAGATATATCAAGAAAAGACGAGCTACTTTTGGCTGGGGCACAGCTTAGGTTGCAAATACATTGCGCTACTCGAATTTTTGAGCGGCCCAAAATGGCAGCAAATCGCAGAGCTCTGTGTTGAACCCAGTGCTTACCGGCAGGCGGAAGCTATTTTGGCCAGAGCCAACCTAAAAGATGCCTCCATTTTGGGTCAGCCGTCTTTGCTGGTAGCCCCTGATATTAGCGATACAGAGAGCGCTATTCCACTGCGAAGGGTCGCCCGCTTGCTCGACCGCGTTGGCCTTGGGGTAAAGCCTACCCGAGCTCAAACCAAATGTTTTGTTGAGCGCAGTGGTTTATTTAACCTGACTGCCCTGATTTCCTTTGATAAAGATGCGCTGGCGGGCAGCGAGACTGATGAGTTTGAGTCTCAAACAATCCAAGAAAACAGCGATGTGCTGCTGCTGCTCAAGCAGCTAAAGCAGAGAAGGTTTCCAGTGCTGAGTGAGGAGTTAAAGGGCAAACATCTGGAGCCTGTGGGCGTGAGGGTGGGTGAGTTTGTAGTCGATCTAAACCCGCTGGACAAATTTATTCAGCCGCTCAAACGTAGACGGCTTGAGGGCTTGACGATTAAGCTGCTAGATGAACTGAGGCTGCGGCAGAGCCAGCTGGAGAGTGATCTAGCAGATAGCGGCCATGGCGCCCTAGCCATAGCGCGATCGCCTGAACCTGTTGAAGCTAGCCCGCCAGGGCTTCAGCAATAACTTTGGGAAATAACTTTAGGGCTAACAGCAAATCTGGTTGGCATCATCACCTTAGGCGACTTCTGGAAAATAGCTTCCCAAGGGTGGGCACTGCCCACCCTACAACGCCATAGTCGCTGGATTAAAGCTGGTGTCTTCTTTACCTAGAAATCTCCTGATCTAGGGGTGCTCTGGGTGGGGATCCAGTACAGCACAATCTCTTCCTTTCTATAGCGCTTGATCCTTCCGATGGGCGACGCGGCTGGCCGCTCTCGACTGCTAAAACGTTAAGCAGTGCCACGGTTGCCAGCATTGAGCCAGCAGAGAGGAAGAATCCATGACTATTTTGAAATCTATTCGACGCGGGGTGATTGCCCTGTGTTTAGGGGTGGTTTTGTTTACCACCAGTGCCTGTAGTAGTGCCACCGAGGTGAGCACAGCCCCCAGCCTAGCGCCGGCCTACAGCCAGCTAGAGCGGGGCGATACCGCCAGCGGCGAAAGCTACGGGCGGTGGGTCATGCAAACCGCCAAAGGGTTGGTAAGTGATGCCTTTGTGCGCGACAACGACAAGCTTGCTGTGGTGATCGCACCTGAGGTCAAGCCCCAGGAAGTCAAGACCCTGGCCCAGTCTCTGGTGCAGGGATTCCACAAAAAATTTCCTAACCGTGACCTGAGCGTGTTGGTCTATGCCCCTGACAAGGAGCTGATTTTAACCGCCAATTATGACGACACGACCCGCCAGGTCGAGTATCGCTAGGACAAACCCTGGCGCATCTAACCTTGGCCTAACCCACCCTGGCCCAGTAATCCTGGCCCAGCGACCCTGGCCCCGCTAATCCTGTAGGAGACTAACGTGATGACTAGCAGCAACGATTATAAACGCCAGATCATGAACGACCTGGCCGGTGGCAATGTCGAGAACATTGACAGCAAAGCCACCCAGCCCGAGAAGGAATACGCCAACTTTGACGATTTTGCCAACCGCTCTTCTCGCGATGAGCGCCGCGAAATGATCGGGCGCGGGTTTCACCCCGATCGCATTGCTCCCAGCACCATGGAGCCAGAACTGCGCCAGGCGATCGCCCAGATTAAGCCCCGAGAGCGCGACGATGTGGCCCGTGACCTGTTTAAGCATCTCAAAGGGCGCGGTCTGAGCGATCGCGATTTAGAGAAGCAGCTGAGTCTGTCTACCCACAACACCAGCCGCATGAATGAAGATGACGTGACTAAGCTGGCGGCCTTTACCTACCACAGCCACCCCGACATCTTTCAGGATGTGCTGGCCGATCAGCCGACGATCATGAAGTTCTTTAGCAACCCGCTGGTGGGGGCGGCGGTGGGGGCGATCGCCGCCAAATGGTTTGGCAAGCGCTAGGCGCTGCTTTTTTGTTTAACAACAGCCACTTAGGGCAAAGCAACCGCATCCACTACGGGGCTTTGCCCACCCTAGGCAACTTTTGGAAAATAGTTTCCCAACGGTGGGCAGTGCCCACCCTACAACGGTTATAGTCGCCGGATCAAAGCTGATATCTTCTTTCCTAGTTCCTAGAAATCTCCCTATGAAAAAAGAGGGGTTCAGACCAACCGGTCTGAACCCCTCTTTGCTTAACTACAGTTGCTTAACTGCTGGTGCTTAGCTAAAGCTGGTCTAGATGACCAAACCCTAGTAACCGCCGCCGCCGCCGCCGCGAGAGAAGCTGTCGCCGCCGCCGCCACGACGACCGCCGCCGCCACCGCCAAAGCTGCCGCCGCCACCGCTACGATCTTCGCGGGGCTTAGCTTTGTTGACTTTAAGGTCGCGACCCATCCACTCTGCGCCGTCGAGGGCTTCGATAGCTGCGGCCTCTTCAGCGTCAGCCGCCATTTCGACGAAACCAAAACCGCGCATGCGGCCGGTCTCGCGGTCGGTGGGAAGCTGAACGCGCTTAACGGAGCCGTACTCTGCAAACACAGAGGTCAGGTCTTCGCTAGTGACGTCATAGGACAGGTTGCCTACGTAGATTGACATATTGTCTTGTCTCCAAAAATTAAAGGATGTGTAGAGCAAAATTTCGGAGAGAAGTCTGTTGTCAATGGAAAAACGGAAAAACTCGTTAGTACTAGAAACAAATGCTGCTAACCGATCTCTATATCTCTGGAGATACCCTAGCATGTTTGAAAAGCTGGTGCGACCTGGGGGTGTGAAATAGCGCCGGGCAACTTGCCCAAGGCGGTCTAGGCCCCTTCAGCAGAGGCATTAGCGTGGCCAAATCGCCTTTGTAAATTTTTGTATCTTAAGCCTCCTGCCCCCTCTCACAGGTGGGCTGGGCCTGGGCCGCGCTTGTCTACCCTAGGGGAGGCCGACCCTGGCACCATCGCCGTGGGAGAATAGGTTCTTAGCCAAGATTTATTAGCCGAGATTTAACCTATGCCCGCTGCCTATATTGAAAACGAAACCGAATTTGATGCGCTTTTAGAGGCCGAGTCAGTCTTTGTAATGGACTGCACAGCGGCCTGGTGCGGCCCCTGCAAGCTGGTGGCCCCGTTGATGGATCAGCTGGCCGACGAGTACGGCGATCGCGTTAAAGTCTTTAAGCTCGACCTCGACGCCAACCAAGCGGTGGCGAAGCGCTATGGCATTCGCAGCATTCCGGCGGTGATGTTCTTTCAGCAGGGCGACGTGGCCGAAACCCTGGTGGGCGTCAAAAAGTACGACGAGTACACCGACACCCTGGGCAAGTACCTGGACGAGGATGCTGATGGGTAGTGCACAGTCCCTGCTAACCGCCCCCGCTAGGTAACCCCCAGAGATGCTCGCTTTACCAAAGCCCAGAGGTCGCCACCGTTAGATCTGGCAGAGTCGCTTCCCCAGAGAGGGTTAGGGGCGCAGAGAGAATTTCTGGCTCCCGGTCAGAGCGATAGATCTCAACCTGACGATCTTGCACATTGATCAGCCAGCTCAGCCGACAGCCGTTGGCCTGGTATTCTGCCAGCTTGGCCTGGAGGGGCTGGAGGCGCTCGCGCCTAGAGCGCAGCTCAATGACAAAGTCGGGGCACAGCGGCGGAAACGAATCTTGCTCTGCTGGGGTAAGCGCATTCCATCGGGCTAGCCTGACCCAGGCCACGTCGGGTGATCGCTCGGCCCCGTTGGGCAGGCGAAAGATAGTGGATGAGTCAAACACGACCCCCAGCTTGCTGCGGCGGTTCCAAGACTCTATCTGATAGGTCAGGTCGCTGTTGCGGCGGCCTGTGGTTCCTCCTGTGGGGGGCATAAGCACCAGTTCTCCGGTGGCGGTTAGCTCTAGGCGCAGGTCACGGTTGGCCAGGGCCAGTTGCTCAAACTGCTCGTGGGTGAGGCGAATCACCGAGCTGAGATCGAGGGTAAGGGCAGTCATAGGCAAGCCTGAGCGCATGCCCCATTATGGAGCATTCCTTAGGGGGCCAAAGATCTAGGCAGAACGGCCCCGCCCCCGTAGACTGAGGACAACCGAGTGATCCAACAGCAGGGCAGGCAATATGGAAATTCTTTTTGTGGCGGCGGAAGCGGCCCCCCTGGCTAAGGTCGGCGGTATGGGCGACGTGGTGGGCTCACTGCCCAAGGTGCTGCGCAGCATGGGGCACGACGTGCGGATTTTCATGCCCTACTACGGTTTTTTGCCTGACAAGGTAGACATTCCCGCAGAGCCGGTGTGGCAGGGCACCGCTATGTTTAACGACTTCGCGGTCTACGAGACCACCCTGCCCGAGTCAGATGTGCCGGTGTATCTCTTTGGCCACCCCGCCTTTGACCCCCGCAAGGTCTACGGCGGCGACGATGAGGCCTGGCGGTTTACCTTCTTTGCCAACGGCGCGGCCGAGTTTGTCTGGAACTACTGGAAGCCCCAGATCATTCACTGTCACGACTGGCACACGGGCATGATTCCGGTGTGGATGAGCCAGTCGCCCGACATCCGCACGGTGTTTACGATTCACAATCTGGCCTACCCCGGGCCGTGGCGCTGGGAGCTAGAGCGCATTACCTGGTGCCCGTGGTATATGCAGGGTCACAACACCATGGCAGCGGCGGTGCAGTTT
>JBBSLR010000067.1:0-9367 GCA_038255045.1 Phormidesmidales cyanobacterium | reverse complement strand
TGCACCCCTGATGGAGTTAGGCATCGACTCGCTGATGACCGTAGAACTGCTGGCCCTGTGCAAGCAAGACCTCGATTTGGTGCTGTACCCCCGGGAGGTGCTGGCCCATCCCACGGTGGCCGCGCTGTCGGCCTACGTCGCGCGCGAGCTGGTGCGGGTGCATCGTCCTGCGGCCAGCGTTAGGTCTGACCCCGGTCTAGGGCCAGCCGAGTTGCCAGGCGGGGCGGTCACAGATTTGCCCAAGAGCCCCTGGCAGGCCCCGGCCCCGCTAGAGCCGCTGCCGACGCGCCGCAACCCGGCCATGGTCTTTTTGCTGTCAGCTCCCCGGTCGGGGTCTACCCTGCTGCGGGTGATGCTAGCGGGCCATCCCGGGCTGTTTTGTCCCCCCGAGCTACACCTGCTGCCTTTTAACACCTTAGAGGCCCAAGGGGCGGCCCTGGGCTATAGCTATCTGCAAGAGGGCCTGCAACGGGCCGTGATGGAGCTGTTACAAGTCAATGCTGAGCAGGCTGAGGCCCTGCTCAGCGACTGGCGGCAGCATCAAACCACCGTGCCCGCCGTGTATGACAAGCTTCAGCAAATGGCCGAGGGGCGGCTGTTGGTCGATAAATCTCCCACCTACAGCCTCAGTCTAGAAACCCTGGAACGGGCCGAGCAGATGTTTGAGGGGGCCAAATACATTCACCTGGTGCGCCATCCCTACGCGGTGATCGAATCTTTTGTGCACAACCGCATGTACAAGATCTTTGATCTGGAGCCCGAGGAGCCCTATCGGCTGGCGGAGCAGGTGTGGCAGGCCTGTAACCAAAACATTCGCACCTTTGCCAACACCCTGGATGCAGATCGTCACTACACCCTGCGATACGAAGACCTAGTAGTCGATCCAGAACCGGCCATGCGCGGGCTCTGCGCCTTTCTAGACCTGCCCTTTGACCCGGCGGTGCTGACCCCCTACGAGGGGCGACGCATGACTGACGGAGTCACGGCCCAGTCGATGGCGGTGGATGACCCCAATTTTCGTCAGCGCAGCCGCATTGAGGCTCACCTGGCCAAAATTTGGCAGGGCATTCAGCTACCCCACCGCCTGAGCACGACCAGTCAGGCCCTGGCAACGCAGTTTAGCTATCCTCTACCCCAGGAACAGGCGACGGCCTCTGCCTCCCCTACCCCAGTGCTGGCAGAAGCCGTCTCCCTATCTCCCCACTACGTGCCCCTGGGGGCAATGCGAGAAGAAGAGATTTTGCTGCGGGAGCGCCCCTGCTGCCTGTGCCACTGGGGACCAGAGGAGGGGCCACTGGTGCTCTGCCTCCACGGCATTTTGGAGCACGGCGCCGCCTGGGATGGGGTGGCGATGGCTCTGGCTGACCAGGGCTACCATGTCATCGCCCCCGATCTGAGGGGTCACGGCCGCTCGGCCCATGCGGGCTCCGACGGCGGCTATCAACTGCTCGATTTTCTCGGCGACCTCGACAGCCTGACCGCAACCCTGGGCTCCCTGCCCGTTGTTCTGGTGGGGCATTCTATGGGGGCGGTGCTGGGGGCAATTTTGACCAGCCTGCGGCCCGAGCGCGTGCAGCGGCTGGTGCTGGTAGAGCCCGTGGTGCCCGCCCCTGGCCCTTCCTTAGAGCCTGCCGCCCAGCTGGTGGCCCATCTCAATGCCTTAGCAAATTCTCCCCAACCGACCGTGATGGCCTCAGTGGCAGCGGCAACCCAGCGACTGCTGGCCCTAAAGCCTTATCTGTCGCAGCCCCTGGCCGGGGCCATGGCCCAGCGCCTGAGTCAGGCGCTGGAAGGGGGGGTGGTCTGGCGCAGCGATCTGCGATTGCAGACTCGCACCACCCTGAGTTTGAGCGGTGGTCTGCTCGATCGCCAGGGCTACGGCCAAATTTTGCGGGGAATTCAGCGGCCCACTACGGTAATATTTGGCCAGAGCAGTCAGTTCAACCGCCCTGAAGATCTGGCGTTTCTGCAAGAGAATTTGCCCCAGGCCGATCAGGTATCCCTGGTCGGAGGACATGACCTGCCCCTAGAAACCCCTGGGGGGTTAGCCCGGATCATTTCGGAGTCTCGTCCATGACCCTAGCTCGCCAGATGGCCGTTCTGTGGGAAATTCCCCTGGGGCTTTTGTCCTTTGGTTTTTCGCGGCTGGTGAAGGGTACCCTGACGCTGATCAGCCGCTACTACAACCCCACCGACACCAAGGTTGAGGCCGACTGGCAGGTGGTGTCGGCAGACTTTTTGAAGTCGCCCCTCAAGCTGCTGTGGACCATGAGCCGGGCGCGGTGGAATCTGCACGCGCTGATTGCGATCGCTGGCCCCTTCACCGTGCAGTCTGAGCTGACGCTGGATGTGCGATCGCTCTGGCAGTCGGCCCCCACCTGGACAGCGGTGGTCTACACCCTCAAGGGTTACAAAACCCTGACCAGCATCAGCTCCCTGACGGTGCCCCCCGACCAAGACACCGCCACCATTGACCTACCCCCAGGTCGCTACCTGGTGGGGTTGCGCCACTACGACTGGCGCCACCCGGTGCAGCTGCCCGCCATTGCCGTCGATGGCACCCCCGCCCTGGCCTCAGAAGTGCGATCGGCTCCGCCCGACTTCAACCAGTTCTATCGCGGGCTGGCCCCCCGCCGGGGCCTGCTATTTAGCGCGCTGAATTTCTACGTCTACCCCCTGCTGCGGTGGATGCAGTGGCTGCCCCGAGCGGTGGTTAAACCGATTTTTCTCCCCGTCCCCAATCCAGAAACCCACTTTTTTTACGGCGCCCTAGATCGGGGAGAACAGCTCACCATCGACCTGCCCCCGGCCCTGCGAGATACCCACAGCCTCTATTTCAGCCTCTACAGCCGCGACTGCTTCCCGATGGACTGGTACCCCCTGGCCGCCGACCACCACACCACCAAGCCCCTGCCCGAACAGGGGGTCTACATTCTGCGGGTGCATCCGAAAACACCAGCGGCCATGGCCATGGCCAAACCGGCCATTCGATTTTCAAAACCATAGAATATAGAACCCTAGTGCAGCATTCACCCTAAGAATTGGCATGGGTGATTGCTGCAAAGCCTGGTTTGTGTGGCTTCCAGCCAGCGCAATCCTAAAATTTAGGCTTGACAGACTCCTAGGGACAAGCATGGCATAGGGGGCTCTAGTCAAAACCCAGTCCCCTGGCCCGACAGATTGGTCAACTACCCTTTTCGTAATCAGGAAAATAATGAGGCCGTATTCTCAATTCACGCTTGCGTCGTATCTAATGGGGCCGCTACAGCTGACCATTTACCATATTGGATCGTTGCTGGTCTTTGTAACTGGCCTCTCGTGGGGCTCTGTCCTGTGGATTGTGGCGTTGTATATTAGCCGCATGCTGGCCACAACCGGTATTTACCATCGACTGATTACCCATAAATCCTATCAGGCACCGGTTTGGGTGAAATGGGTGGGCAGTGTGGTGGCGGCATCGGCCGGGCAGATGGGGCCAAGCTGGTGGAAAGCCCACCATCTGTCCCACCATCAACACGCCGATCAAGTTCTAGATTCCCATTCCCCCCATACTTCGCCCCGGGGTATTGACGGTTTTTTGTGGTCCCACGGCGTTTGGTTGTTATCTCGGCGGACTTTTCCCACCAAATTGCCCAGCGATGTGGAGAATGATCGGGTCTTACGAGTGATTGATCGGCTGCATTTTATCCCCCTGATCGCTCTGGGGGCAATCTCCTACGGCATCGGCGGGCTTGAATATCTGGGGGCTTTCTTTCTCAGCACGACGCTCCTGTTCCATGGCGTGCAAACGGTTAACTCCTTGGCCCATATCTTTGGTGCCCAGCCCTTTGCTACCGACGATCAAAGCCGCAACAACAGTTTGGTGGCTCTGCTCACCCTGGGCGAAGGCTGGCACAACCTCCACCATGCCTTTCAGGCCTCCAGCCGCCAGGGCATTACTATTCGCGATGGCCAGGTGGTCTATTTGCCAGACCCCACCTTTTGGTTCGTGAAAATGCTGGAGTTCTTTGGGTTAGCCTCAAAGCTCAGGGTGCCCGCTGAAGCTGACCTGCTGGCCCGGGCTAAGCACCAACAGCCTGCGTACGCCAGATCAACCGTTTGAGGGTGACGTTTTCTAGCCCCATCCCCAGGGCAGACCCATGGGTTTGCCCTGGGGTTATGCTGGGGAAATGCTGGTAACAGCAAAGGTTGGTAACGGCAAAGATACCGATCACGTGGTCAAATACCGCAGGGCGCGGATGCTGGGCATGAAGAAATACCCGCCGCCCTGCATGCCCACGAAGCGGGGCAGGTTCAGCGCCCGCTGGCGGACTGGGCAGCGGGGCATGGCCATGGTGCCGGTGCCATCGTTGTCGCCGATCAGCGGGTCTTTGTTGTCATAGAGGCCGTCAAAGCGAGGGTTGTTGGCCCAGGTTTGCTGCACAAACTCAAACTGGCGGCCGATGTCGGCGTTAAAGCAAAAGAAATGCAGCCCCCGCGCCTGGCCGTCGGCTTGAATATCTATGGGCAGCTGGCCCTGATCGATTGCATCCAGTGGAAATAAAGGCGGGCCGTAGAGGCTGCCCCGGCGCAGGATGCGGTGACGGCTAGAGGTCATCAGTGAACCCTGACCAGGGGCATCTAGGAGCGAGTCGCGGGGGTTGGTGCGGCGAATGTGGGCCCTCATGGGGCAGCCAAACCCCTTGGCGTCGGTAGGCAAATAGAGAAAATCGTTTTGGTTGGCGAGTTCTGGTTTGTCTTGGTCTGGGGTCAGGGTTAGGGGGGCACCGCTGGGCCAGCGACCGACAAACTTGGCGGCAATTAACGTCATGGCCTGGGGGTCGGGCTGACCCTCGGCGTCGCGGGTTTGGGAGTCGATGTACTGCCAGAATCTCGCCACATCTTGGGAAAGTTTGCGATAGACCATGAAGCTACCGTTGTGGCCAAAGTTTTTGTAGCCGGGCAACTCCGTCCCCGGAAAGCCGGCCAGCAGATGCTCGGGGTCATCAGCGGCGGGCACCACCGGGGTCAGGGCAAAGATGCCGTAGCCATCGGGGTAGCCCAGCAGAAATTCTCCGGTGGCCACCACCTGGGAGGGGCTGCTGCCGGGGGTTTCTAGCCCCTTGATTTCCGGTTGAGAGACGCTGTCGTTAAAGCCAAAGTGTTCTTTTTTAGAGGGCAGACGAAACCCCTCTTCGACGGCCACCACCGCTAGGCCAGAGCCGTCTCCCAGCAGGGTTTGGGCATAGTCTCTGAGCTGTTCTAGGCTGTGGCCGTGGAGCATGACCATGAGGTGTACCGAGGCCCCGCGATCGCCGCCAAACTCCCACTGGCTAGGGGCGCTAGCTCCGGTGTCGCCCAAAATTTCAGCTCGCTTGGGTTCGGCCATGCCCTCAATAAACTCTCGCGGAAAGGTGTTCAGGGCTTTCTCCACCAGCCATAGCACCGCTAACCCGCTGTGGGTCAACGCCAGGTTGAGGGTGATGTCGGGCTTGATGGTCTTGCCGTTGGCGTCTTTGGGCCAGCGCTGGGCCGTGGTCACGGCAGGAATGGTCTGCTTTAGCCAGGCTTTGGCGGCCACCGGATCGGTCACCGTCAGCAGCCCATAGTAGGTGTAGGACAGATGGCCAAACCCGCTCAGGAGTATGCCCTGAATATCGTCTCGGCTGGGGGGCGTGAGTTGGGTCATGGGGGACTCCGGCAAGGGGCAGGTAGGGCTACAGCTCGGTCAGCCAGTCGTCGAGGGCGGGGCGATCAAGCCCCTCGGCCAGGGGTTGGACTATGGCGCGATCGCGCAAAATATTCACCACGGTCGTATCGCGGTAGGCGCGATAAAACACCTGGGAGGGCAGCTGCTGGTCATTGCGAAAAAACTGCTTGAAGGCAAAAATGTCCTGGGCTCCGGCCAGGGGGTAGCCCTCGACATTGTTCCAAACCGAGTTGAGGCCGTCGCTGGCGCGATCGGTAAAGTCGCCCAGGTAGTTGTCAAAGGAGCCGTCGTAGTGGGTGACAAACAGCAGGTGTTTGCCGCCGTCGACAATCGACCAGTGGGCAAAGTGAATGCTGCGAATGTTAGAGAGAGAACCGGGGGGGAACAGGTACCGTCCGGCAAAATTGACCAAAAACAGCACAATTTTTAGCCGCAGCAGTCGGCCCGGCCGCACCGTTGAGAGCAGGTGCAGGTGGTTGAGGCCGTGCACTACCTCGGCCTCGTTCAGGGTGCGAATGCGATCGTAGTCCACCTCGGCCCCCACGTACTCGCCAATCAGCCGAGGCTGATCGGGGGCGCCTAAAATGCCGCCTAACCGCCGCACCACCCAGCGAATAATTGACTTAATCAGGTCGCAGATACCGTCAAAAATGTTCTCTACCACCTGCCAGGCCTGGATCCCCAGCAGCCGCAAGGCTTGCCATACCGTGGGGGGCTGCTTTAAGGCAGTGAGGTCATCCAGCAGGGGCTTGAGGCCAGGGGCGTTGAGGTAGTCGGCCACCTCGTCTAGATCCAGCAGGTGTTGCAGTTTTTGGCGAATGTGGCGGCGGCGGCGAATGCTGCCCACCGATTCTCCCTGCACGGCGATGTAAAAGGCCTGGGCCTGGTGGGAGTTGGCCTGGAGAAACCGCTCAAAGGTTTGCCGGCCGCTGTAGCCCTGGCAGTGGTTCCACAGGTCGTCGAGGCCGGGGCTGAGGGTAATGAGTTCTTGCACATAGTCCACCCAGGGGCCGTCATAGTTGCCGGTCATGAGTAACCGGGGGCCGTAGTCGGGGTCATTCACAATTGCCAGACGCAAAAAATGGGTGCGCTGGCTGTTGGCAATTTGAAAGTAGGGGTTATCGGCCAGGTCGGCGGCGATCGCCGCTAAGATCCGTCGCAGCGAGTCTTCCTGACCTGATTTAATCGGCACAATAACGGTCAATGGTTGATTGGCCACTCGCACCTCGGGGGCTTAGGGGACTGACGACCACACCTCAGCCTGAATGTCAGGCCTGAATGTCAGGCCTGAATGTCAGGCCTGAATGTGTTAACTTTATAGCCCTAAATTAGTTAGGTTGTTTAGCTGTGTTGTGCTGAAGAAAAATCAGCCCATCACCCCTCAAAAATGGCCTATTTCTCCCCTCCCAGGCCGATTTTAGGCAAATTTAACCCAGGGTTATCGATACAAAACGTTGAATCTCTTCAATAAGCGATGCTCAACCTTCAACTCTTGCCGGGTGAGGGCAGGCGCTGGCGGAGCGTCTGCGCCAGGGAGAAAGGCCGGCGGCTGGGACAGGCCCAATCCACAGCCCCCTGAGATTCATTCGCAATTCAATCCAGTGCGGGGCAGTTCATCGTAAGAAGATCACTAAGTATTGCGTTTGATAAGTATTGCGTTTGATAAGTATTGCGCCTGACAAGTATTGCGTCTGAATAAGCCTGATCCAAGTTCAGACATGGAGTTCTGCCTGGGGAAAAACGACAGTTCCTGAGCTTGACTTCCTATCCCTGCACCGATTAATTTCCTTAGCGCCCTTTCTCCAGTAAGTAGGAGGACGCAATTATTTGTAAAACCCCTTAGCCTCTTCACAAAGCTAAAACCCCTTAGTCAGCATGGGTTACGCTGCGCTAACCCAGCCTACGTTTAATCCAGCCTACCTACTTACCTAGATTCGCAATGTTTGGCCTAATTGGACATTTGACCAGCCTTGACCACGCCCAGATGGTAGCCCGAGACCTGGGTTATCCCGATTATGCCACCCAGGGGCTAGACTTTTGGTGCTGCGCCCCACCCCAAATCTTTGACCCGATTAGGGTCACCAGTGCCACTGGCCAGCAGATCGAAGGCCGCTACATCGAATCGTGCTTTTTGCCCGAGATGCTGGCCGCTAAGCGGATCAAAGCGGCTACGCGTAAGATCATCAACGCCATGGCCCACGCCCAAAACCACGGCATTGACATTACCGCCCTGGGCGGGTTTTCGTCGATTATTTTTGAGAATTTCAACCTCAACCAAATTCAGCAGGTGCGCAACGTCACCCTAGAGTTTGAGCGATTTACCACGGGCAATACCCACACCGCCTACATTATTTGCCAGCAGGTGGTGGCGGCGGCGGGGCAGCTGGGCATTAACCTCTCCGATGCCACCGTGGCGGTTTGCGGTGCCACGGGCGATATCGGCAGCGCCGTCTGCCGCTGGCTCACCGCTCGCACTGACATCAAAGAGCTGCTGCTGATTGCCCGCAACCAGGAGCGCATTGCGATCCTCAAGGAAGAATTGGGCTGTGGCGTGGCGATCGCCCTAGAAGAGGCCCTGCCCAAAGCCGATATTGTGGTGTGGGTGGCCAGCCTGGCCAAGGGGGTTGAGGTTGACCCCAAGAGCCTGAAGCGCCCCTGCCTGATGATCGATGGCGGCTACCCTAAAAACCTCGACCAGCGCTTTAACTACGAGGGCGTGCACGTGCTCAAGGGCGGCATTGTTGAGCATTCCCTCGACATTGACTGGCGGATCATGAAGATTGTGAGTATGGATGTGCCGGGCCGGCAGCTGTTTGCCTGCTTTGCCGAGGCCATGCTGCTGGAATTTGAGCAGTGGTACACCAACTTTTCGTGGGGGCGCAACCAGATCACCCTCGAAAAAATGGACATGATTGGTCAGTCGTCGCGGCGGCACGGGTTTCGCCCACTGCTCGACCTCAACGCTGCGCCCCTGGTGGCTAAGTCCTCCTAGGGGAGATTACCCTCTGTTGGGGTTGGGTTTTTAACCTTAGGCAGAGGGACGCCGACTTGGTATCCTAGATTGCAGATGGGCGAAGATTTTCTGGGCAACCGGGGCATTCTTGGCCCGCCGTGCCTGTCTACGCCAGGTCTAGCCCGACACTGTAGATTTCCTCCGGGCCAAACCTCGTTTCTGGACTTGAGTTTGATTTAATTTGTTTCTTCTTCCGCTATGGCCCCACCTGAGCGCAAGTCAATTTTGCTTTCCTTTGAAAAGCCCCTGGTTGAGCTAGAGGCCCGCATTGCCCAAATCCGAGACCTGGCCGAAGAAAATGATGTGGATGTGTCGACCCAGCTGCGGCAGCTAGAGGCCCGCGCCACCCAACTGCGCCAGGAGATTTTTTCTAACCTGACCCCAGCCCAGCGGCTGCAGGTGGCGCGTCACCCTCGCCGGCCCAGCACCCTTGACTACATTCAGGCGATTACCGACGAGTGGCTTGAGCTGCACGGCGATCGCAGCTCAGGCAAAGACGATCCGGCGCTGGTGGGCGGGGTGGCCCGCCTCGACGGACGGCCCGTGGTGATCTTGGGCCATCAGAAGGGTCGCGACACCAAAGACAACGTGGCCCGCAACTTTGGCATGGCTTCGCCAGGGGGCTACCGCAAGGCCATGCGGCTGATGCGCCACGCCGATCGCTT
>JBBSLR010000066.1:0-9423 GCA_038255045.1 Phormidesmidales cyanobacterium | reverse complement strand
CGATCGCCAGCCGATTGTGGCCATTGACGGCCCCGCGGGGGCGGGCAAGTCTACGGTGGCCCGCCAGGTCGCCCAGCGGCTCAGTTTGCTCTACCTCGACAGCGGTGCTATGTACCGGGCGGTGACCTGGCTGGCCCTGGAGCGGGGGGTCGATGTGCAGGACGAGGTGGCGATCGCCGAGCTAGTCCAAGACTGCGACCTGCACCTCACCGCCTCGGGCGATGACCCGGCCTTTGCCGCCTACCCCAGCCGCATCTGGCTCAACGGCCAAGAGGTCACCCAGCTGATTCGCAGCCCAGGGGTCACGGCCCAGGTATCGGCGGTAGCAGCCCAGCCCACGGTGCGAGAAACCCTGCTTCAGCAGCAGCAGCAGTATGGGGTGACCGGCGGCGTGGTGATGGAGGGCCGCGATATTGGCACCGAGGTGTTTCCCCAGGCGGAGCTGAAGATTTTTCTCACGGCCTCTGTGGCAGAGCGGGCCCGCCGCCGCCAGCGCGATCTGGCGGCCCAGCAGCAGTCGCCGGTAGATCTCAGCGAGCTAGAGCAGGCCATTGACGAGCGCGATCGCAAAGACAGCAGCCGTCGCGTGGCCCCCCTGCGCCAGGCCGACGATGCGATCAAGTTAATCACCGACGGCCTCTCCATTGAGGGTGTGGTAGAGAAAATTGTGGCGCTCTATCGGGAGAGGGTGGAGCGATGAAAGGGTGAATCCAAAAACAACAGCACCATCCGGGCAGACCCATGGGTCTGCCCCTACCCACCCATCCATCCACCCATCCACCCATCCACCCATGTCGATCACCGGCACCACCCAACTCCTCGGCGTCATCGGCGACCCCATCGCCCACTCCCTCTCGCCCGTGATGCACAACGCGGCCCTACAGGAATTAGGGGCTGATTTCGTCTACGTGGCCTTTCCGGTGGCGGCAGGGGGGCTAGAGCCTGCGATCGCGGGCTTTACCGCCACGGGGGTGCAGGGGTTCAACATCACGATTCCCCACAAGCAGGCGATTATGCCCCTGCTCACAGAGATCACCGCCGAGGTCCAGGCGGTGAGGGCGGTCAACACCGTGTGGCGCACTGAGCGAGGTTGGGCGGGCACCAATACCGACGTAGCCGGGTTCATCGCCCCCCTCAAGACCATCAAAGACTGGTCTGGGGCCACGGCCCTAGTGCTGGGCAACGGCGGCGCGGCGCGGGCGGTGGTGGCCGGCTGCGGGCAGCTGGGCTTTGCGGCGGTGCAGGTGGTGGGGCGCAACCCTGAGAAACTGGCAGAATTTGAGCACAGCTGGGGGCAGTCACCCCGGCGATCGCCCCTGACGGTTCACCGCTGGGATCACCTGCCCCGGCAGCT
Source organism: Phormidesmidales cyanobacterium (assembly GCA_038255045.1). Taxonomy (GTDB): domain Bacteria; phylum Cyanobacteriota; class Cyanobacteriia; order Phormidesmidales; family Phormidesmidaceae; genus Nodosilinea. Next base: position 8,069 of record JBBSLR010000066.1, on the reverse strand, counting down.
ACCCACCGCCGATTTGATTGTCAATACCACCCCCGTCGGCATGCACACCACGGCGGGCCAAAGCCCTCTAGAGGCTACTTCCTTGGCCTTGGCCCCCGCAACGGCGCTGGTCTACGACTTAATCTATACCCCTCGGCCCACCCAGCTGCTGACCCTAGCCGCCCAGCGGGGGCTGGTAACCCTCGACGGGCTAGAAATGCTGGTGCAGCAGGGGGCAGCGGCGCTAGAAATCTGGCTGCAGCGGCCCGCCCCCGTAGCCACCATGCGCCAGGCCCTAGTGGATTGGCTGGCGCAGTAGGGGCCGGAACTAGGGTAAAAATGTCTGGGGGCGGGTAGCCGCGTCACCGGAGGCAAAGCTGTGCTCAAACCCGTGCTCAAACCCGTTGTGGGTGAGCAGATGCTGCATCACCCCAGTCAGAATTGCTCGCAGCGCCGCTTCGTTGCCGCTGTGGTCTAGGGTGGCGGTGATCACGTAGCTCTGGCCGCTGATGCTGACCGCCACGGTGGTGCCCAACACCTGAGAAGTCCTGCCGGTTTTTTCCCCCAGCCAGGTCAGGGGAGGCTTTACGGCAGCGTGCCCGAGGGTCAGGTCAACCTGGTTGGCCAGCGCCGTCTGAATCAGCCCGGCATGGGGAATTTCTCGGTTGTAGACGGCCACCATCATGTCGGTGAGTTCATCGGTGGTGATCACGTTGGCGGCGTAGCCGGGGTTGGCCGGGTAGGTTGATTCTCCCACCAGCTTGCTGGCTACGCGAGTGGCGGTGTAGCCCCGGCGCTGAAGAATTTGATTGACCCCATCCCACCCCAGGTAGTCAATCAGCTGATTGGTGGCAATGTTACCGCTGGCGCTGACCATATCCGCCAGGATGACCTGGAGAGGATACTCAGCGCCCACCCAAATCGTTCCGGCGTCCTCTGTCCAGTTGCTGGAGCTGACCCAGAGGGGGGCGTCGGGGTCAACGCCTGCCTGGTGCAGCTGGGTCATGAGTGCGATCGCAATCGGCACCTTAATCAAGCTGGCGGGTCTAGCCGGGGGCTGGTCACCCTGCCAGCGGCGGCACTGGCGCTGTAGCGTACACACGGTCAGCCGCACCCGCGCAGCCGGGCCGGTTTGCTCAATAATAGACTGCAAAAAACCCGAGCGGGCCGTGTCGTGGTGATAGGCCGCGATCGCCCGCTGCTGTTGATATTGCTGCCGCTGGGCCGCCACCCGAGCCGCCAAAAACGTCTCGACAGGGATTTGCTCTAGGGCCAGCAGGGCGTCGTCCCACTGGGTCTCAGCCACCGCGAGCGCTGCTGGAGACAGCGTGGCGGGGTTGCCCAGGGCGATCGCACCAGCCGCCATCTTCTCCGCCCGGTGCCAGAGACGTCGGGCGCGATCTTCCTGACCCAGGCGGTGATCGAGGTGCCACAGCTGGCCCAGGGTCTCCACGGGGGTAATGCCCACCCCAGAGCGAGTCGCTACCATCACCGTGGGGTGCTGGTCTAGCTCTGACCGCAGGCGATCGCGCAGGTGGTACAGATCCGCCAGGGTGCTGACCTCGGGCAGGGCCGCGATCATGAAAGATGGCTCACGCTCAGGGGCCGCCACCGGCAGTTTGGGCAGCGCCACGCTAGCGGCCAGCATCCCCAGCACCGCTACGGGCCTTAATACCTGCAACCACCCTAAACAACGCATCGACACCCCCCGCCCCTGCACCCCGCCCATAGCATCCCCAGCGCTTAAGTTGCTATGAATACGGCTACCATGAATACAGCGAATTTTAGGCATTTCTAGCCCAAAAAAATGCCAGTTTAGGCACAGAACCTCAACTTGCCCTAAATCCTGTTTGGTTACCCCCGGTTCCTCCAGGCGAATGCCATTTGCCCTGAGGGATCAGCAATTAAATAACATCCCAGCGTCATTCCCGCGCCGTGCCTGCCCCCGCGAAGGCGTGGGGCGGGAATCCATCATGGGTCTTCTGCTAACGTCGGTATCTTATTTCGACGCCAGCCCCTTACCCCTTACAATTCGGCCTCTACAAGTCTCTACAATTTGCCCCCTGTGGAATCGGGGGCCGGTCTCTAGCCAGAGGTCGGCACCAGGTCTCGCGCCATAACGTTCTGCCAGCTGGTGGTGAGGTCGTCTTCGCTGCGGTGGGCTTCCCAAGGGCCGCTGTCAAACCCAACAATGCTCCACTGCCCGGTGATGCGATCGCCGTCCTCTGAGACCGTACCGATGTAGTCAATGGGGGGCACGCTCTGGGCAATATATCGCTTCACAAACCGCACCTGACGGCCCGTCACCGTACCGCTGAGCTGAGCCTCCCCCAGATAGCCATCGTCAAGCACGCTGCCGCTGAGGGTGTGGCCCCCCTGCACCAGCGTCGTCTCAAAGCGGGTGGGCATCTCCCGCTGCCAGTAGGTGCCCAGCCACATGCCGCTCAGGTCTGTCATAGGCTCAAGTCTGCCACAGGCATCCCTGCTCCGTACAGCCTTGCCCGTACAATTCCCCACGTCACAGCCTTGCCCGTACAATTGAGACAGCGAGCAGTGCAAGGAGCCTGGTCTTATCTACACCCGTCCCCTGGCACGACTAATCGAAGAATTTCAGCGGCTGCCGGGGGTTGGCCCCAAGTCGGCCCAGCGTTTAGCGCTGCACATTCTCAAGCGCCCCCAGAGCGAGGTGCAGGCCCTAGCCCAAGCGCTGCTCGATGCCAAGAGCCAGGTGGGCCAGTGCTCGGTGTGCTTTCACCTGTCGGCAGACCCGGTGTGCGAGATCTGTCGAGCCCCCAGCCGCGACCCCCACACCCTCTGCGTCGTGGCCGACTCGCGAGACGTAATCGCCATTGAGAAAACCCGCGAGTACCGGGGCCGCTACCACGTGCTGGGGGGGCTGATCTCGCCCATGGACGGCGTTGGCCCTGAGCAGCTCAACATTGGCCCCCTGGTGCACCGGGTCAACCAGGAGAGCACCCAGGAGGTGATCATGGCCATTAGCCCCAGCATTGAGGGTGACACCACCACCCTCTACGTCGGGCAGCTGCTCAAGCCCTTTACGCGGGTCACCCGCATCGCCTTTGGTTTGCCCATGGGGGGCGATTTAGAATACGCCGACGAGGTCACCCTGGCCCGTGCCCTGGAGGGACGGCGCGATCTGACCTAGCCCGCACCTAGCCCGCACCGATGTCGAGCATGGACCTGTCTCTCTCAATCTGTCTCTCTCAATCTGTCTCTCTCAAAAAGACAGCTCAAAACTTTAGTCGAGGCTGATCCAATTTTGAACCTGTTTTGGCTGGCTAAGCCCGTAGGTTAGATTAGGAGCAATGGGCAGAAGCCCGTATTGTCAGGCACCAAGTCAAAACCAACGGGCAGGAACCGATGGGAGTTTTTCTCTACTTTTTGCGCCACGGCCAAACCGCCTATAGCCTCACGGGCGGCTACTGTGGCATGCCCGAAAACGACCCTGGCCTGACCCCCGAGGGGGTGGCCATGGCCCAGGAATTTGCCGATACCTATGCCCACTTGCCCTGGAGCGCCGCCTACGTCAGCCCCCTGCGGCGGGCGGTAGAAACCGCTCGGCCCCTGTGCGAGCTGCTGGGGCTAGAGATGCAGCTGCGCGACGGCCTGCGCGAAGTCATGTATGGCCGCTGGGAGGGCATGCACCCCACGGCGGTCGACCGAGAGCACCACGATGAGTATGTGGCCTGGCTCACCGACCCGGCTTGGTATGCCCCGGTGGGGGGCGAGCGAGCGGTGGATATTGCCCGTCGCTCAGCCCAGGTACTCGATGAAATTGAGCGCGCCTACCCCAGCGGTCATATTTTGATCGTCTCCCACAAGGCCACCATTCGGATTTTGCTCTGTACCCTGCTGGGCATCGATGTGGGTCGCTACCGCGATCGCATGGATATGCCCGTGGCCGCCGTCAGCGTGGTCGAGCTGAGCCAGCGGGGACCGCTGTTTCACACCATTGGCGATCGCTCTCACCTGAGCGACCAGCTGCGATCGCTGCCCTGCACCTGAGGCCCGCACCCTATGCCCCTGAGGATCTACCTGCTCCGCAACGCCGAAACCGACTACTGCCGCACCGGCCGCTACTGTAGCCGGGATGGAGTCGCGCTAACGGCCTCGGGACAGCAAATGGCCGACTATTTTGCCAAGGCCTACCACCACCTCGACTGGAAGGCCGTTTTTTGCAGCCCCCTCAACCATGCCGCCGCCACCGTCGCCCCCCTCTGCCAAATTACCGGACTGCCGGTGCAGCAGCGCCATGACCTGCGGGAGCTATCCTTTGGCCAGTGGGAGGGCATGGCCCCAGCGGAGGTCAACCTCGCCTTCCATGACGACTACATTCGCTGGCTGGCCGACCCCGCCTGGAACACTCCCACCGATGGCGAAAAGGCTATGCAGGTAGCCCGCCGCAGCTCCGACATACTCGCCGAAATCGAAGACACCTATCCCGACGGCAACGTGCTGGTGGTCTCCCACAAGGCCACCCTGCGGATCATGCTCTGCACCCTGCTGGGCATCGATGTCGGTCGGTATCGCGATCGCCTGGCTATGCCCGTCACCGCTCTCTCCCTAGTCGAGCTGCTGGAGTACGGCCCCTTTGTGCGTCATCTCAACGACTGCACCCACCTCCCCCCCCACCTGCGCCGCCCCTGGGCCGGCAACGGCTCCGACAGCTAGGCAGTAGAGCATGAAAGGACTTGGGCATGCCTTGGGGGCTATGTCTTGAGACAGATGGCGCAGGCCATGAAACGCGCTCAGATAAAATTTAGTGCCCTATTGACTTGCCCCCATGGCTGGGCTTGCCCGATTCTCTATTGCCGTTAGATCTGACTTCATTCCTATGATATTTACTCGGTCTATCCCCCCCTTAGCTCCCCTGGCGATCCTGCTAGCCCTCGGCAGCTGCGCCGCCTCAGTCTCCAGTCCCCCCAGCAGCGGTGACTCACCCGAAGCCGCTCAAGTCGAGGCCGCAGCCGATACCGAGGAGCAGGTCATAGTCGATAGCGTTGAACCAGTCACCGTGGTAGACGGCCTCGAGCACCCCTGGGGCATGACCTGGCTACCTGACGGCGATCTGCTAGTGACCGAGCGACCGGGTCGTCTGCGCCGAATCAGCGATGGAGTATTAGACCCCACCCCCATCGCCGGAGTCCCTGATTTGCTCGCCTTTAGCCAGGGGGGGCTGCTAGATATCACTCTGCACCCCCAATTCGAAGAAAACAGCTTAGTCTACTTAGCCTATGCCGACGGCACCCAGCAGGCCAACCGCACCCAGGTCGCCCGCGCCCGGCTAGAAGGCAATCGCCTGACCGACTGGACTGTAATTTTCACCAACAATCGCGAAAAGTCTGGTGGCCAGCACTTTGGCTCGCGGCTACTATGGCTCCCCGATGGCAGTCTGCTGGTGGCTATTGGCGACGGCGGCAATCCTCCCCTCGAGCTTGACGGCGATCTAATTCGCAATCAAGCCCAAAATCGTCGTACCCTTTTGGGATCTGTAGTTCGCCTAACCGATGCAGGCAACGCCCCAAACGACAACCCATTTGTCGGCGACTCTGAGGCAAATCCCTTGCTCTGGAGCTACGGCCACCGAAATATTCAGGGTCTTGCCATTGATCCCGAAACCAGTCAAGTATGGTCTACCGAACATGGTTCTCGAGGCGGCGACGAACTCAATCAGCTAGAACCCGGTGAAAACTACGGCTGGCCAGTCGTGACCTACAGCGATGAGTATTCAGGCGGCCCTGTTTCCCCAGAGCAATCTCGTCCCGGCATGGTCGATCCAATCACCTACTGGACTCCATCCATAGCCCCCTCAGGGCTGGCAGTTTACCGGGGCGATCGCTATCCTCAGTGGCAGGGGCAACTTTTTGCCGGTGGGCTAGTCTCCCAGGATGTCAAACGCATTGAGGTTGACGCCAGCGGCAATGTGGTGAACGAGACCCCCATCCCCATTGGCCAGCGGGTGCGCGATGTGCGCCAGGGGCCAGACGGCTTTCTCTACGTGCTCACCGACGCTGCCAACGGGCGTCTAGTGCGCCTAGAGCCAGCATCCTAAAGTCCACAACAGCAGTCCCTAACAACCCATAGCAACAAGGGCACCCGGTTAAGCCGGGTGCCCTTGTTGCTGGTGCATACTTTGCTTACATGCTGATGGACTCGCTCCTAAAGCCCAAATCCTGAAACGACCAATTCTAAAAAGTCCAGAGCCAGAAACCTCTATGTCTCAACCTGGGCAATTGTAACCAAGGCATTGCACCCAAGGCATTGCACCCAAGGCATTGCACCTTAGGCGGCGTAGTCAAACACCGCGTCTAGGTATAGACGGTTGATGCGGCGATCGCTGACGCCGTTCTGCATCAAAAAGAGCGATAGTGCGGCACAAAAGACCCGGTGCTGACTCCAGGACGGATGGGTCTCCACGTAGCCTCGCATCGCCTCAAACAACTCCTCCGGCACCTCTACACTCAGGCTGATTCTCGACGCCATTGCTGCCATTGACTGCTCACTCATCGCCACTTCCCCAATCTGAAAATTAGACACCAGAACACCGCCCCCTCTAACCTTTTGAGCAGGCTGGATCCCTTGCTGAAAGGGAATCCTAGGACTGCTGATCGGGTTTGAACAGAAGCGCTGTGTAAGCTGGTCGCACCATTGTCACCACAGTGCCGAGGGATGTCAATCTTGCCAAGGTTGCCCCAATCCGCTAGTCCAAACTAACCTCAAACGAGGCATCAGGGGTTTTGGCGATCCCCACGTTTTCAATCTGTAGCCGCCGTCACCCAGCAGATCGGGTGTACCTGTGAATAACATCAATCCCCAAAGGTGAGACAAATCCTCATGTCGCCGTTAAATCCTGGGGAAAACCCCTGGAAAACTGGGGAAAATCCTGGGGAAAACCCCAGGCAAAAGAAAAGAAAATATAAAATCTAGCCAGGCGGCAATTTTTTAGTAGTTTCTCTGGCGGCGCTCCTGGGTGGCTGAGCCTTCGCCATCTGCCACCCAGGTAAAGAAGCCTTCCCAGCCGTAAACAGCGCCAGCACGACCGTGAGCCTAAGGGGAATTACGGCCATGATTCAGGATCCAAATAAACCGCATCCAACTTCAGAAGTAGAGTTCTACCTGGGGGAAAACTACCGATCCCGAGCTGGACTTGGTATAAAACCTAAAATCACCAGCGCCCCGCTAGTCTAGCAACGACTCTTCATCAAGCTGGGGATCAAAAGAGTCCTGGGCATCAAGGCCATGGCGCAGTTCGTTTAAATCTTGCTTTTGACTACGGCGAGAAGGGCGGCGGTATTTTTTGGTCTGCAGGCGGGGTTCGTGGTGGCGCTGCCCTTTCTCCCCTACCTTGACCTTGAGGGCAGCATCGGGGTCTCGCTGCTGGAGCACCCCTGCCTGATACTCCATGGCTTCCCCCAGCAGGGTGAGGTAAAACGGGTAGCGCAGCCAGTCTGTGCCGACGGCGCAGCCGGGGTCGCCCCGGTGCAGGCAGTCGTTAAATCGACATCTGCCCAGGGTCAGTCGCTGGCGAATTTCTGGAAAGCATTGGCCCAGAGCGGGCGGCGCTAGGGCCAGGTCAGGCTGGTTAAAGCCAGGCGTATCGGCCAAAAAACCGCCCCCTGGCAGCTCAAACAACTCCACATGGCGAGTCGTGTGGCGGCCTCGCCCCAGTTTACCCGACACGGCCCCAGTCCTCAGCCGCGCCTGGGGAATAAGCCGGTTGATCAGGCTGGATTTGCCCACCCCCGATGGCCCAGAGATCACCGTGGTGCGATCGCACAGCTGCGCTTTCAGCCCAGCCAGCGACGCTTCGCCCTCAACGCTCATTAAGGTCGCTGAGTAGCCCCACTGGTGCAGCTGCTCTTGCCAGTAGCGCCGAGTCTCGACACCCACCAGGTCTTGCTTATTTAGGCATAGCGTAACGGACACCCCAGTCGCCTCAGCCTTCACTAAAAAGCGCCCCATCTGCTGGGGGTCAAGGTCAGGCTCGGCCAGGGCAAACACCAGCAGTATCTGGTCGGCATTGGCCACCGGTGGCCGCTCTAGAAGGGTTTGGCGGGGGCCTAGGGCGG
>JBBSLR010000065.1:0-9480 GCA_038255045.1 Phormidesmidales cyanobacterium | reverse complement strand
TATCCAGCGGGTGTGGGTACTCTCGCGATCGCTCCCATCGGCGCGGGTGGCACCGTTGGTGGCAGCCCAGGATACTAAGGACATGTCAGTCAAGGGAGGAATTTCCTAGCCGGAGAGGATGACTTAGACAGAGCCGGGAGCAAGACGAAGCAGGAAGCAAAACACAGGGACGACCATCGGCAGCAGAGCGATGACGAGACCTTTGCGGAACGGTCGGGGGGTGATCGCCGTCATTCGTCATTGAGTGCAAGAAGACTAGAGAAAACAGTCCCCCCTCAGTGCAGCATGGGGGTACGGTAAACTATGCCTATCCACTAGGTGAGTGTGAGCGAGTGAGTGTAATTCCTCCTGTTGATCTGACGGAGCAGTTTCAAACGATTCAAGCCGATGTCAATGCCGCTGTGGCCGAGGTGCTGGCCTCCGGGCAATACATCAACGGCCCGATTGTCGAGACCTTTGCCCAGGCCTTTGGTGACTATGTGGGCACTGAGCACTGTATTGTATGCAATTCGGGCACCGATGCCCTCTATCTGGCGCTGCGCGCCCTCAACATTGGCGCCGGGGATGAAGTGATCACCTCCCCCTTTACCTTCATTGCCACGGCGGAGGCGATTAGCGCCGTGGGGGCGACTCCGGTGTTTGTGGACATTGACCTCGACACCTTTAACTTAGACGTGGCTAAGCTTGAGGCGGCGGTGGGCGATCGCACCCGAGCCATCATGCCTGTACACCTGTTTGGCCGCCCCGTAGACCTGGGGCCGGTGATGGATTTGGCCGCCCGCTACGACCTCGCGGTGGTTGAAGACTGCGCCCAGGCCACCGGTGCTGAGTGGATGGGGCAGCAGGTCGGGCGGATTGGTCAGGTGGGCTGTTTTAGCTTCTTTCCGACTAAAAATCTGGGGGGCTGCGGCGATGGCGGCGCTATTACCACCAACGACCCAGACCTGGCGGCCACCGCCCGCATGTTGGGAGAGCACGGCAGCCGAGTTAGATATCACCATGAGGCCATTGGCATAAACAGCCGCCTAGACTCGATACAGGCCGCTATTTTGGCGATTAAGCTCCGTCATCTAGATACCTGGAACCAGCGCCGGGGCGAGGTGGCAGAGCGCTACCATGACCTGCTAGAGCCGGTGGCCGAAGTGGTATGTCCCCAGGATGTCACCTTTGGTCGGTCGGTGTGGAACCAGTACACCCTGCGCCTGCCCCAGGCCACCGTCGCGGGGCAAGAGCGCAATCAGGTACAGCAAGCCATGCGAGAAGCGGGGGTAATTCCGATGGTGTACTATCCGGTGCCGCTGCACCTACAGCCCGTGTATCGGCACCTGGGCTACCAGCCCGGCGACCTACCCAAGGCCGAAATGGCTGCCCATCAGGTGCTATCGCTGCCGATGTTTCCTGAACTGGGAGCAGATCGGCAGGTGCAAGTGGTGCAGACCCTGAAGACCGCTCTGGCGCAGGTGGGCCTCAAGGCGGCCCAGTATTGCTAGGCCTTGAGGCGGCCCCTTGAGGCGACGGGGCTGGCGATCGTGCCCAGGGCGAGACCCAACAGGTCAGCTGGGGATGGTTAAAGTTGTTTGTAGTTTCCTATACTATATTTAAGGTAAATTAACCCGATTTAGGGGTTTCAACGGCCGCTCGCCGTCACGTCCGTTAGGTCGGCTGACAGCTAGGGTTGGCTAGCGATTTGCCCCAGTCGATTGAGCACCGAACCGTAACGCAAGGGATATTTGGCGCAGTGGCACCGATAGATCCGGCTTTGATGGGCACCTACGACGCAGCGGCGATCGCCCGCTACTTTCGCTGGCGGGTAGGTACCCTAGGCTGGCGAGTCCTGCAAATTTTGTGGTGGTTGGGCACCTTCGCCCTGGGCCTGCGGGTAGATCGCTGGCTTAACCAAGAGGATAAAAATCGCCCCCGCCGAGCCATTCAGCTGCGCCAGGTGCTAACCAATCTGGGGCCAGCGTTCATTAAGGTAGGCCAGGCTCTATCAACGCGGCCCGATCTGGTGCGTCAAGATTTTCTCGATGAGCTCACCAAGCTGCAAGACCAGCTGCCGCCCTTTCCCACCGCCGAGGCCATGGCCATTGTTGAGGCAGAACTCGACTACAGCCCTAGGGAAATTTTTAGCACCCTATCACCGCTGCCCGTGGCGGCGGCCAGCCTAGGCCAGGTGTATCGAGGGCGGCTGTTTTCAGGGGAAGAGGTGGCGGTGAAGGTGCAGCGGCCCCACCTGCGGCCAGTGCTGTGCCGCGACCTGTATCTAATGCGCTGGGCCGCTGGCTGGCTAGGAAAGTTTCTGCCCCTCAACCTAGGCCACGACCTGACCCTAATTGTCGATGAGTTTGGCACCAAACTATTTGAGGAAATTGACTACCTCAACGAGGGTCACAACGCCGAGCGATTCGCCGCCAACTTCAAGGATGACCCCACGGTGAAGGTGCCCGTGATCTACTGGCCCTACTGTAGTCACCGAGTGCTCACCCTAGAGTGGATCGACGGCTGTAAGCTCACCGATATGGTGGCGCTGCAGCATGGCGATCTCGACCCTGACCGCCTGATCAAGATTGGGGTGACGGCGGGGCTGCGGCAGCTGCTGGAGTTTGGGTTTTTTCACGCCGACCCCCACCCCGGCAACCTGTTTGCCCTGGCCGATGGTCGTATGGCCTACATCGACTTTGGCATGATGGATCAGCTCGATCAGATCACCAAGGAGGCCCTGGTAGATGCGGTGGTTCACCTGATCAACCAGGATTTTGACAGCCTGGGTAAGGACTTTGTTCGGCTGGGCTTTTTAACCCCAGAAACCGAGCTTGGCCCGATTGTGCCCGCCCTCAAGCGCGTGTTGGGCGATGCCCTCGGCGCCAAGGTGAGCGACTTTAACTTTAAGACCATCACCGACCAGTTCTCGGAGCTGATGTACGAGTACCCGTTTCGGATACCGGCTAAGTTTGCCCTGATCATTCGCTCCCTGGTGACCCAGGAAGGGCTGGCCCTGAGCCTTAACCCCGAGTTTAAGATCGTCAATGTGGCCTACCCCTACGTGGCCCGCCGGCTGCTGCTGGGCGAGACTCCGGCCCTGCGCCAGCGGCTGCTAGAGGTGTTGTTTCAGGATGGTCAGCTGCAGTGGCAGAGGCTGGAGAATATGCTGGCGATCGCCCAGGGCGACACTGGCTTTGACCTACTGCCGACCGCCGGTCTGGGCCTTAGCTATCTGATGTCTGAGGAGGGCGTAAATCTGCGCCAGATGATCGTGCTGGCCCTCACCGAGGACGATCGCCTCCACACCCAGGAGGTGCAGCGGCTGTGGGCGTTGGTTAAACATGACATTACCCTCGACAAAGTGCTGGAGGTAGCCTGGGGGGCCTTCACCAGCTATTCCCTAGAGCGGGCGGAGGAGCTGGTGCCCGTTGTGGGCGATCTGCGTCAGGCGCTGCGGGCCTAGGGCGGGTCTAGGGGCCGGGGTGCAACTCTCCCCTATAATCAGGGGAAGTAAAATATTGTTTTATTTTTCTACACCCGTGTACCCACAACCGCCCTACGTTTTATTTTTTGCTGGCTTTTTGGCTGCGGTAACTTCGGGCTATGCCTTTAGCACCGCCCTACAGCAGTCGGTTAACGAGTGGAATAGCAAGCGATCTACCCGCATTCTGGCCACCCTGCGCGGTCCCCGGCTCCAGATTCCCTTCTTTGGCATCTGTGCTGGGGTTTGCGTGTTTCTGGCCTCTGGCATTCAGCTATTTGGGTTTTCGTCTCAGGTCGCCTATGCCATGGGCGCACCGATGACGCTGCTCAGCGGTCTGCTGATCTGGTCGCAGTTGGGCAAGATTTTGCTGCTGATTGAGGAGGGCGGTTCTAAGGCCCTAGATTTGGACACCTTTTAGATTTTTTTAGCTAATTGAGCAGTTTTTGGCTCGATTACGGGTAAGTGTAGGGCTATTGTTGTGCCCGACTCCGCTGAGGACGCGATCACCAGCTGACCCTGGTGAGCTTCTACGATGCGCTTGGTGATGGCCAAACCCAGGCCGTTGCCCGACGGCTTGGTGGTAAAAAAGGGCCGGGTCAGCAGCGGCAGCACCTCAGGGGCGATCGCTGCGCCACTGTTGTGGACGGTGACCGTAACCTGGCCCGCTGCCGGAGGCTGCACCATCCAGGTAATGGTGCCGTCGCAGGCCTCTTGGGCATTGGTGATCAGGTTAATAAAGACCTGTTTGAGCTTGTTGCGATCGGCTCGAACCATCACCGGCTGATCAAGGGTGGTAACGACGATCGGGGGGCCAGCCTCGGAGTTAGGATTCTCTAGATCGGGGCCTAGGGTCAGCGCCAGGGTTTGCACCAGGGCATTAATGTCAATGGGTTCTAGATCGAGGGTGGGGTCGCGGGAGTACAGGAGAATTTCGTTGAGCAGCTTTTGCAGGCGCTCTGATTCTTCGAGGGCCAGGGCCAGGCGGGCCTGAGACCGCTCCGGCAGGTCGAGGGTGCGAAAGGAATTTAGCCCCAGCAGCACCGTGGTTAGGGGGCTGCGTACTTCGTGGACAATCATGGCGGCCAGCTCACCGATTTCGGCCAGGCGAGCCTGGGCCGCCTCGGAGACTTTGCGATCGCTAATATCACGCGCCAGGGCTAGCCCGTAGTGATCGCCGCCGGTCTCTAGCAACCCCAGGCGCACCTCCACCGAAAACCCAGTGCCATCTTTGCGCTGGTGCCAGCCCTCGCGGGTCTGGGGTAAGCCCGGCCTCAGCTGCTGCCAGAGCAGCTCAAAGTCGGCCTGGCTGACGGTGGTTTGAATGTCGGCCACCGACAGCCGCAGCAGTTCGTCACGACTGTAGCCCAGGCTGTCGCAGGCGTTTTGGTTGACATCAATAATTTGGCCGGCGGCATTGACCACAAAAAACGCGTCTGCCGCCTGCTCCACCAGGGTGCGAAACCGGGTCTCACTCTGCTTGCGGGTGGCCACGGCGGCGGTAATTTGCCCAAACATTTGCTCAAAGGCCGTGATCACATCCCCCAGTTCATCGGCCCGGGCGTAGGGCCGCGATTCAAACCTGAGGGTCTGGGTGTCGCGGTCGTCACCAATGGCGCGCCCCGCCGTGAGCAGATCCTGGCGCAGCAGCATGATCGGCTTGATCACCAGACGCCGCAGCACCACCAGGGTCGCCCCGGTGACAAACACCGAAATAATCACCACCAGCCCGGCAATCCGGCCAATAAACCCAAAAAACTCCCGCTGCACCGAGGCCGCATCGTGGCGCACGATCAGCACGTAGCGATCGCGCAGGGGGGGCATTTCCCAGGCGGCGTCGTAGCGCTGCTGGCGGCGGTAGAAATGTCCCCTCCCCCGCTGACTCTGGCTCAGGGTAAGCTGGGGCCTCTCCCCAAAGCTGCCCACCTGGGTGCCATCAAGCTCATAGATGGCACCGCCCAAAATCACCTCATTGGTCTGAATATCTTGCAGGTAATCCACCAGCATTTCATCTTGGAGATCGGCCAGGGTGGCCGCATCTAGCCGCCCCAGAGCCTGGGCCGTGGAGAGCGATCGCAGGTGGCCCAACAGCTCCCGCTCCCGCCGCAGCACCGAGGGCACCAAAATTACCGCCTCGATCACCACAATGCTCAGAAATACCCAGTAGGCAATGCGTTTAGATAGCCTGGCGTCAAGAAATTCCCCGATCAATCGCAGCTTTGGGCCAACCCTCGCCATCTTAAATTTGGCTCTACTAGAGATCTTTTTGAGATTTTTGAGCACAATACTAGCATTTGAAACAGCAGGGCAGACTGAGCTGTCTGCCCGCTTTGCCAAGACAGGCGCTGGGGATATGGCACGATGAATCCATTCCCAGATGAATCCATCCCCAGACATAGCGCTATGTCTGGCGCTATATCTGGCGCCAGAAAGGCCACATCAAAACCTGCATTACAGAACGCATCACCAGAGATAGACACCATGGGGCCTGCTGACCACCAACCCGATTCTCTCCCCACCAACTCACCGACCAATCCCCCGTCGGCTGAGGCCGTTTTGCGGCTGCTGGGGCAAGACCTGGAGTCCCTGCGCCAGCAAGTCACCAGTCATCTATCGAGCGACATTGACCATCTTCAGGCCCACAAGCAGCGGCTGATGGCCGACATTGAAGCCCTCGAAGGCGACTTTGAAACCCTCCAGGCTCAGCACCGCCAGCTGCAGAGCACCTACGTCGAAGCCCTCAGCCAGCAGCAAATTGCCCAGCAGCAAGCCTGGGCCAAGCGCCTGGCGATCGCCCTAGCCAGCCATCTCCAAGGACGCCTGGAGACCGCCATCACCAACCCCGCCGCCCTGCAGCTGACCACCGCTCATCAGGAGGCGCTGGCCCCCCTGGCCCACGCTAGCCAGGCTGTGGTTGCCCTCGATGCCACCCTCCAAAACGCCCTAGCCTCGCTCCAGCAAGATCTGACCAGCTACCACAGCAGCCTCTCCCAGCAGATCAACCGCATGCAGACCCTAGAGCAGCAGGGAGAGGCCCTGCTAGATGCCCTAGTGGCCCGCCTCAGCCAGCAGCTGCAAACCCAGCTGATTCCCCCCGCCGCCCGCCGCAACGTTCACAGCGCTTCAGCTCCCCCAGAAAATCCCAGGCCCAGCGGCTCAGCGCCAGGCCCAGCCCTACCAGCAGCCTATCGAGGATCCCAGACCTCTGCCAGCGCTCCTCAGCCAGGGGCCAGTCAGCGGCCACCGACGCACAACTCGCCCCACCGGACGCCTCGGGCTGGTGCTCAAAACGCCGATTCCCAAAATGCTACAACGTTGCCCTACGGCCCAGCTGCTCAAGACGATGCCGCTGGTATCACGGGCGGCGATCGCATCACCACCGCTCGGCTGCAGGCGGGGCTGCTGATGGTGGTGCTCTCGACCTTGGCCCTATCGCTGCACAATGTCGCGGTGGGGGTGATTGGCTACGGAGGCCAAATCCTCGGGCGCATGGCCGTAGAAGGGGTCTTGCCCTTGACCATTCCCAACTCGCTGCTGCTGCTGTGGCTGCGCATGGTGGTGGTCGTACCGCTGCTGGCCCTAGTTGCGCCCCGGCTGTATCCTCGGGTGGGCGACGACCTGCGCCAGCTCTTTCAGAATGCCGACCGCCGCCCCCTGGTGCAGGTGGTGGCCAGCGGTGGGTTTTTGTTTTTGTCGCAGGTGCTGATCTACAAGGCGATCGCCGATATTGGCCCAGGGGTGGCGGTGACGCTGCTGTTTATGTACCCGCTGATTACCGTACCGCTGGCCTGGTTTTTGTTTGGCGATCGCCCCACCCCACTGCGCCTGGTGGTGATGTTTGCCATCACCATAGGCATTGTCTTTACCGCCCTACCCCGCATTTACTCTGACCTCAGCGGCAGCGGGGTCTCCCTGTGGGGAGTGGGTGCCGCCCTGCTGTCTAGCGTCGCCTTTGCGCTCTTTTTAGTGTCTATGCAGCTGAGCTTTAAGCGCCTGCACCCGGTATCGGTGAGCCTGCTACAGTTTTCAACCATCTTTATTCTGACCAGCCTGATTTTAATCGTCGGGTCTTTCTTGGGCCTTGACCCCGGCGCACCCAGCCGCCCCCTGAGCCTCTACCTGGGCGCGGCGGTGCTCGGGCTGCTGACCCTGCTGGGCTATCTGTTCAATAACTATGGGGTCAAGCTGCTGGGGGCCTCTCAGGCCTCTATCGTGGCCGCCAGCGGGCCGGTGGTGACGGCTATAATGGCCTACCTGATTACCCCAGGCGAAAAATCTACCCTGCTGTTTATTCAGTGGATGGGGGTAACTTTAGTCACCCTAGGCGTAATTTCCCTCAGCCTAGAGCGTTTGGCGAGCCAGCGTCGCCAAGCCCGTCGGCGCAGCGCTGTGCCGGCCAATACGGGGCAGTGGCCCTAGCCTTCGCAGAAAAGCACCTCGTCAACCCGATGACTATAGAGCAGCTTTGACTAACGCTAGTCAAAGC
This sequence comes from Phormidesmidales cyanobacterium, assembly GCA_038255045.1. GTDB lineage: Bacteria > Cyanobacteriota > Cyanobacteriia > Phormidesmidales > Phormidesmidaceae > Nodosilinea. The sequence goes on along the minus strand of JBBSLR010000065.1, from coordinate 1,531 downwards.
TGCTCTATTAGGCACAAAATAAGTACGGAGAGAGAGGGATTCGAACCCTCGTTAAAGTCACCCCTAAACAGCATTTCCAGTGCTGCGCCTTCAACCACTCGGCCATCTCTCCAGGGGGCGGTAGATCACCGCTGAGTCGCTATCGTAGCAAACAATGGTGCCAGAGACCAGAGGTTTGGTCGGATTCGTGGAACAGATAGGGCCAATTTGCCAGCGGGGAATTTTTCGTGCGACCATAGCAGCAGGGCCTAGCTTTGAACCTGGCCTGGGGGCGATCGCACCAGCCACTCCCCAATAATCGTCCTGTTTTCACGTCACCTACCGTCCCTATGGCCCGCACCCACACCGTTACCGTTCACCACCGCCAAACCGGGCGCATGTACACCGTAGAGGTGCCAGAAGACCGCTACATTCTGCAATCGGCAGAGACTCAGGGAGTAGAGCTGCCCTTTGCCTGCCGCAACGGAGCCTGCACCACCTGTGCCGTTCGCCTGCTCTCAGGAGAAGTCGACCAGCCCGAGGCTATGGGGCTTTCGCCCGATCTGCGCCGTCAGGGCTACGCCCTGCTGTGCGTCAGCTACCCCCGCAGCCCCATCCACGCCGAAACCCAGGACGAAGACGAAGTCTACGAGCTTCAGTTTGGTCGCTACTTTGGCAAGGGCAAGGTGCGCACCCGTCTTCCCCTAGAGGAGGATTAATCGGCCCCTGTGACCAGTCTTCTGTAACTAGTTCCCTGTAGCCAGGTATGCATGCCTAGCATGCTGGCCAAATCGATTTTTACCGTCCCCGACCTGGCTGCCCCATGCCCCTTCCCTCTGAGTCTGATCTACAGCGCTGGCTAGACAGCGCCACCGAGGCGGCCCTAGCCGCCGGGGCCGTACTTCAGCACCACTGGGGCAACCTAACCACCATTGATGAAAAGGGTCGACCCGGCGATTTAGTCACCGAGGCCGACCGAGGGGCAGAGGCCGCCGTGATGGCGGTGCTGGCGCGCCACCTGCCCACCGAACACGGCATCTTAGCCGAAGAGTCGGGTGCCCAGGGCAACCCCAACGCGACCCTGCTATGGGCCATTGACCCCCTAGACGGCACCACCAACTACACCCATCAGTACCCCTTCTGCGCCGTATCCATTGGCCTGCTAGCGGAGGGCGAACCAGTATTGGGGGTGATATATGACCCCATCCATCGAGATTTGTTTCGGGCCGCCGCTGGCCTGGGGGCCACCCTCAACCGCCGCCCCATCCGAGTATCGGCCACCGACCAGCTGGCCCAGAGCCTGCTGGTAACTGGGTTCGCCTACGATCGCCGCGAAACCCCCGACAACAACTACGCCGAATTTTGCCACTTCACCCACCTCACCCAGGGGGTACGTCGGGGCGGCGCCGCTGCCATTGACCTAGCCTACGTCGCCTGCGGTCGCCTAGACGGCTACTGGGAGCGGGGCCTGGCCCCCTGGGATATGGCTGCGGGCATTGCCCTGGTGCGCGAAGCCGGGGGTCAGGTTACCGCCTACGATGGCTCCCCCCTA
>JBBSLR010000064.1:0-9567 GCA_038255045.1 Phormidesmidales cyanobacterium | reverse complement strand
TAGCCATCAACAACATCTCAAAAAAATGGACGATGCCAATTCGAGACTGGAAAAGTGCCTTAAATCGTTTCGCGATTGAGTTTGAAGGCAGGTTTCCCATGTAACGATCCCACGCTTGACACAAACTGGTTGACATACCCAGAAGCAAACCAAGCCAATGCTGGCCCATAGCCCCTCTGAATATCGATCATGACATCGGTATCGACAAGATACATTCGCTACCTAAGCCCGCTCACGAGTTTCGGCTTGATGACGCAGCCTAATTGAATGTTCTTTACTGTCAGTAATGTCAGAGCGGGAGTTAATCACTCCAACGCTCTAGCTCTGAAGGTAGCTCTAAGGTGATATTCATAGCTGTACGTCCTCATCTAATGGTGTCGTTAGAATACTCAAAAACCTTGCGCAACCGTTGCTCACTAGAACTTAGGGCCTCTATCGTCTGCTGCCCTAGCCGGTCTAGCTGCCGCTGTTCCTGTGCAGAGGGCTGTTCTGCCGTAGGGTTTGCCATGGATGTTGAAAGTGGATTCCCCTACCGTAGCAGATTGCCAAAAGTGGCCAAAGCCTAAGGCTTTGGCCACTTTTGGCGCTTACGTCTTGACGCGATGTGAGGGTTTATCAGGGGCCGTACACCAAATCCCAGCCTCTGCAATGCCCTGTAACCATTGACCTAGCTGCACAGCCTAGCGCTAGATTAAGCGTGGCGCTGAGCACGGTTGTACTCGATCAGCTCTAGCAGGGTGACTGCACCGTCGCCGTTGAGGTCGGCAGCGGGGTCATTGAGGTGGGTTTGCCCAGCATTGGCGGCAGAGGCCATGGCCAGAGTAGACATTACCAGCACCAAACCGGAAAGTAGATAGCGTTTCATAAGTTTCTCCTTTGCAAAGGGTTTAGGCTTTGCTTGCTTTGTGGTCTATGGGTTCTATAGTGCGCTGCCCACCTGAGAGGCGAATAAATGTAGCTTAGAATACAATTAGTATTGACTGAGAAAGCAATTAAAGCGTTGCTCAACGGCCAGGGATGCCGTCAACCAAGACGTAGAACTCACCCGTCAGCTCCGGCTCAACAGCACCCCCTCCTTTGTACTCAACGACCTGCTGGTGCCCGGCAACGCCCCAGTGGAGTTTTTTGAAAGCGTCGTGGCCCGCGTCAGGGAAAATTCAGGCAGCTAACCCTGGGCTGGGAAAAAAGCCCTGGAGTGTTATCTCCAGGGCTTTAGGGTGTGGATCTGGAGGAATGAACTCCAGGGTGTTCGTGAGCGAACCGTGGGGGGAGTCATAAAGTTGAATTAAACCTTAGAGAAGGCGTTTATGGCAGAAAAGCCCCCAACCTCTAGTGAGGTTGAGGGCTTTTGGCTTTAGACTTCAAACTCCAGAAACTGACTAGACAGCCACAGGCTCAATCGATTTAAGGGTCACAACTAGATCGTTGAAGTCGTTGTCGGTCAGGTCTTCAAAGCTCCAGACATCGCCCTGTCGCTGAATGCGCCCGCTGCCCAGCACCGCATCTTCGATGGTGGCGAGATTGCTCACGCTGCCGTCGATCAGCAGGGCCGGGGCGTAGTAGGTGCCCCCGGCCAAGATCAAATTGGCATTGGTCGTTTGCAGGTTGCCTACAAACAGCTCGGCGTCGAGCAGGTTGGCTGCCGCTGCTGCTTCGTAGCCTGCTTCGCCGGGCAGCAGACCACTCACCCGACCCAAAGCGTCGGTCTCGTAGAACTTCAGGATGTTGTTGAAGGCGGCTTCCCGCTCAAGGGTGGCATTCACCGCGACCTCGCCATCGAACCCGGTGAGGTCGACTAGGCCCTCCACCGGCTCATCCTTAGATAGGAAGGCGAGTTGTCCGCCCTGCACCAGACCTTCGGCATCGATCACGCCACCCCGCAGGCTGTGGGCCTGGACATCAAAAAGGAACAGGCTGCCCGGATCCTGAGCAAACAGGGCAGAAACATCCAGAATGCCGGAGGATTCCCAGTTGCCCAGGTCTTCAGGCAGGGTGTCGGTTTGGCCCAGGGGCACCGCAGTGCGATCAACCTGGGCGATGCGGGTTAGCTCGCCCGACTCGGGATCAAGCTTCCAGATCGATGCCTCTTCGCCCGATGCGCCGCCGAAGGGGTCAACCTCCGTGGAGCGGTCTTCCTGAATGTAGATGTAGCCGTCGTCGGCCCAATCCAGGTTGTCGGGGCTGCGCAGACCAAAGTCTGGCCCGGCGAACTGGCCGATGCCAGCGTCGTCGCCCGCGTAGAGGATGTCGAGCTGAGCCGTTAGAGGATCGCCCGACTCACTGAAGTCCACATCGATTTTGTAGGTGGTGCCCCAGTTGTCAGCGGGGAAAAGGCTGCCGCGCCCGGTGGAAGCCAGCACCGCAACGGTGCCGTCTTCGGGGTTGGTGGCGACATCTTCAGGCCGCGAGAACTGGAAGGCTCCCGCCGCTAGAGCCAGAGCGTCTTGCTGGGCCTGGGTGGCAAAGCCTTGAGCATCGTAGCCCAGAGAACTCTGGTCAATGCTGCCCGCTTCATCCACGATCGCCGTGCCCGCCTGGGTCGGGTCGTAGAAGGCGATCTCAGCCCAGCTGCCGTCGCGGCTGGCGAAGGTGCCGTTGAACTGGTCGGGGGTAGTTTCGCCGGTGCTAGATGTCCAGGCGTAAAGGTTTCCTTGGGCCAGACCGTTGCGATCGAGCAGGCCGCCGTCGCCCACGGCGTTTTTCTCGCCTACGTAGAGCAGTAGGGGGGCACCCTGGCGATCATCGCCGATCAGCAGAGCCACTTTGTCGGTGGTGCCAGTGTCCAGCTCGGTGACGTTTTCCCAAGCGGCGCGGCCCAGCCAGGGTACGGCATAGAGGGTATTGGTGTCGGGGTCGAGCACAAACTCGGTACCACCAGTGGTTTCTTCACCCGTGAAGAACAGGCTGTCGGCTAGGCCGTTACCCTCGCCAAACTGGTGGGCCTCGATGTAAACGGCGGAGCAGAGGCGGTTGATGCCTTCGTACTCGAGGTCGGTGGCCTCATCCACTACTTCGCCAGCGCGGTTGATGATGGTGTCGTAGGCCAAGCCCGCATCCTCAACGGCCAGGCTGTCTTTGCCGATGTCGAAGTAGCTAACCCGTGCCCCGGTGAGTTCGGTGCCGTTGGCCAGGGTGTAGGCATAGCCAGCGGTATTGCTCAACTCGTGGTTGACCAGCACGCGCACGGTGTCGCCATCGAGGGCAAAGGCACCGATACCGTCGGGAATGCCCGGCGGGGTGTAGCCGCCGTAGGTTTCCCCAATGGTGAAGATGGGATCGACGCTGTAACCGTTTAGGCCCACTAGTTGGGGGGGTTCAACGGTGTCGAACTCGCTGCCTTCGATGCCGTAGCGATCGCGGCCCTCAACGCCCAAACGGGCATCGAGATTCAGCGACTTGTCAAGCTGGATCTCGATGATTTCGTTGTTGTCGATCGCGGGGGGACGGCCCACCGAGAAGGGGTAGTTGTTGTCGTTGGCCACCAGGATGGTGTTGCTGTCGAGCACCAGCACGTCTTCGATGGTTTGGAAGGGGAAGTCGAAGGTGGTGCTGCCGTCGCCGTTGAGATCGTTGGGATCTTTTAGGGTGAGCAAGTCAACTACTTCTTCCTTCTGCACAAAGCCGTTGCTGTTGACCGCAGATAGGTCAACTTTGAAGATCTTCTTGAACTCCGCCGCTTCACCTTGGTTGTTATCCCGCTCAATGACGAGGAACTCGTTGGTGTTGATGGGGGTGAAGTCGCCGATCGCATGGGTGGTCGACTCTAGCTGGTAGAGGCCGACCAAGCCCTCATAGGCAGCGCTGGCGACATCAAACTCATAGATGCGCAGCGAGCCAGCGGGGTCGCCGGTGACGGTGCCTTCGAGCAGCGGGTAGAGGGTGGCGCGATCGGGGCTAAAGGCCAGGCCTTCAAAGCCCTGGGAGCGCCCCAGGTTAGCCACTGCTTCGCCAGCGAGAACGGCAGGATTTTGGGGAGAACGAACCTCGTCGGCAACGACGCGATCGCGCACCGCATCCCCGGTAGCAGGGAAGTCAGTGAAGAACCCATCAACCCCAATGGAGATTAGCTGCGCCAGCTCCGACTCGGGGGTTTGAGGCGTACCATCAGCATTCAGCGTCAGGAAGCGCTCCTCGTTGCGGTGAGTGTAGGGGTGAACCTGCAACCCAGCGGCGTGAGCGTCATCGATAAAGGAAGTAACTGCACCCGTGAGCTTGGTGGAGATTTCCGCCACGCCATCCCCATTGCCGTCAACGGGGGTTTCCAGCGCTTCCCGCAGCAGAATGTTGTTCTTCCAGGGGCCAGCACCTTCAGCATAGGTGTCGCCCATGACTTGCAGAATAGCCGCGTTGTCTAGGTCCGCATAGACCGTCTCCGCCGACAGGGGATTTTCGGCCGCATCCAAAAAGGCTCGGCCGTAGATCGCCGCCAGGTCGTTGCCCTGAGCCACGTTGTAGCGGATGTCGTAGGGGAAGGAGAAGGCATCGGTGGGATCAGCGGCTTCGGTAGTGTCCCCGTAGAGCTGCACCAGGGGAATTTCGCCGATTCCTTCCGCATTTAGCCGGGCCTGAATTTCGATCAGGTTTTGCACTTCAAAGGACTGGAGGAAGATACGGCTGGGGTCGGTGAACCCTTCGGCAATCAGCGTATCCACCAGAAGCTGGCTGGTATCCAGGTTGATGGGGGTGCCATCCAAGAAGGTGCCTTCTTTAGCCAGGAAGGTGGGGTGCTTGGTTTCGGGGTAGATGCCGATTTTTTTGCCCGTCTCCGCTTCGACGGTTTTCACCAGGTCAATCACTTCAGCCAGGGTAGGAATTTCAAACTGCCCATCAAAGGCCGTATTATCGGGGCGCACAGCGGGAATCCGCTCTTTGGCCCGCAGGGTCTTGAGCTCGGCCAGGGTAAAGTCTTCGACAAACCAGCCGGTAAATTCGGTGTTGTCGATGATTTTGGTGGTCTGGCGATCGGCAAACTCGGGGCGATCAGCCACGTCGCTGGTGCCCGAGATTTCGTTCTCGTGGCGAGCGACGAGAATGCCATCTTTGGTGACTACCAGATCGGGCTCAATAAAGTCTGCACCCTGTTCGATCGCCAGTTCATAGGAGGCCAGGGTGTGCTCAGGGCGACTACCGCTGGCACCCCGGTGACCGATGACCAAGGGATCTTGGCCGTTCAAGGTGTTGAGGGTGTTGACGTTCGGCGTTGCAATGGGCGCATCCAGCAGCACGCCGCTGGCGTCAAAGTGCAGCAGGTAGGGGCCAAACTCTTCGCCAATCCAGAGGTCGCCGTTGCCGTCAATCACAAACGATTCCACATCGAAGTCGGCCCCGGTCAGCAGGCGTTCTGGGGTGCCCTCGTTAACGATGTCAAAGGGAATCAGGCTGTTGGGGTCGCTGAGCTGTACAAAGCCCTGAATCTCAACATCGCCGCTGCCGCCCTCAGAACCGGCCAGGCTGGGGTCAGCCTGGTAAATTCGCAGCAGGTAGTCGGCACTGTTGGCCTGAGCGCCAAAGCCATTGTCAGAGAGGAACCAGAAGGTTGAGCCGTCGCCGCCAGGGGCAAACTGCACGCCGCTAAACCCTTGAATCGGCTGGCCGTTGAATGGGCCCGTGCGACCGTTGCGCGAAATGGGTGCGCCAGTGCCATCGTTGCCGCCAGCGTCAGGGCCTTCGGCAAAGGTATCGGCGGGGAGAGACGCAAAACCGGTGATCTCTGCCGGGTCAGACAGGAAGAAAATTTGCCCCCCCTGCACCAGTTCAGCCTCGTCGATGATGCCGCCCCGCAGACTGTGGGCCTGGGTGTTGGACAAGAACAGTTCACCAGGATCTTCCCCAAACAGGGTGGAGACATCAATGATGCCCGAGGACTCCCAGTTGCCGATATCGCCAATCGCGGTATCAGTTTGACCATCGGGCACGCCAGTGGTGCGGTTGATCTGAGCAATCCGGGTCAGGTCGCCAGAGTCGGGGTCAAGCTTCCAGATCGAGGCTTCTTCACCAGAAACGCCGCCAAAGGGGTCGACTTCTGTAGAGCGGTCTTCCTGGATGTAGATGTTGCCATCTGCCGACCAGTCGAGGTTGTCGGGGCTACGTAGACCAAAGTCAGGGCCTTCAAACTGGCCGTTGCCCGCATCGTCACCCGCGTAGAGAATATCGAGTTGAGCGGTCAGCGGGTCGCCAGATTCGCTGAAGGCCACATCGATTTTGTAGGTGGTGCCCCAGTTATCTTCGGGAAAGCGAGAGCCGCGACCGGTGGAGGCCAGGACCGCCTGGGTGCCATCTGCGGGGTTGGTGGCAACATCTTCAGGCCGAGAGAACTGGAAGGCACCAGCTACGTCGTAGGCTAAGGAATCTTGCTGCGCCTGGGTAGCAAAGCCCTGGGCGTCGTACCCGGTGGAGCCATCTTCGCTGGCGAGGTCGGGACGGTAGTAGTCTAATTCTACCCAGCGGCCGGCCTGGCTGTTACCGGTGCCGTTGAAGCCAGTGGGGTCAGGGGCGGTATCTTCATCGTCGGGGGAATCTACCCCACTATCGGGCACCCAGGCATAGAGCTTGCCCTGGGTCAGACCGTTGCGATCAAGGAAGCTGTCGTCGCCTACGGCATTTTTTTCGCCCACGTAGAGCAGCAGGGGAGCGGCTTCGCGATCGTCGCCAATCAGCAGAGCCACTTTGTCGGTGGTGCCACTGTCGAGTTCGGTAACGTTTTCCCAGGCGGCGCGGCCCAGCCAGGGCACAGCCCAGAGTTCGCCAGTAGCGACATCAAGGGCAAACTCGGTGCCGCCTCCGGTTTCTTCGCCGGTAAAGAAGATGGCATCGGCGAAACCATTGCTTTCACCAAACTGATTGGCCTTGATGAGCTGGGCTGAGCAAAAGCGGTTGATGCCGTCAAACTCCAGATCGGTGGCGTCGTCTACGATCTCACCAGCCCGGTTGTAAATAGTGTGGTAGGCCAGCCCGGCATCAACGACCGTGCGGGTGGCGGTGTCGATGTCGAAGTAGCTGACTCGGGAGCCAACTAGCTCTGCGCCGCTTTCGAGAGTGTAAGCGTAACCAACGGTGTTGCTTAATTCGTGGTTAACAAACAGCCGAACGGTGTTTTCGTTGAGTGCGATCGCCCCCATACCATCGGGAATACCTGGAGCGATATATTGGTTGATTTCGTCGCCAATGGTGATCAGAGGATCAACCGTGTAGCCATTCAGTCCGCTCACCTGGGCAGGCTGTGTTGTATCAAAAGCCATGGGTAAAAAATTCTCCTGACTAATTTTTTAAAACGCTCAGCTAGGCACCAAAATTTTCCGCAAAGCCATCGGCTTAGCAGATAGTTTTTATCCTGATTGCCACAGAGAATAATCCCACAGAAGCTTTGAGCCGAGATTAAGCTCAGGGGCTTTATTGATTAACAATTCAGGATTAAAATAATCCTTTGAATTGAGATGAGGTCAAACGCTGGTTGGCTGACAAAACTAATCGGCAGCATAGCAGCACTGCGTATTTTGAACTTGATTCGATAGGAGCGCTGGTCATGCTGCTCAGTACGAGGACAAAAGTTGTAGCGCCTGATTGAGTTCAGTGCTTGCAAAGACAGAGGCGAGTTTATCCAAGTTAACAATTTCCACTCGAAACAAGACGGCCAGGAACGTGAGTTGGGCTCCATGCCAGGGCAGATGGGGGCGCAGCGCGGCTTGAATTCGGTCAATCTCGTCCATGGGGAGGGGGCTGCTAGGGGTGTGGTATTTTCTAGCTCACCTCCTCACCCCTGACCTTGTCAACTTCCCTCCAGCCCTAGCTTTCTGCTCTCCTCATCAATTTTTGTCCCCGTACCTTGCCTTGCAAGCGACCATTGCCCTAGACCCCACCTACCGCAAATCGCTGCCACTGGGTGGGGGGCGGCATGAGAAACTCGTAGGCCCCGGCGGCCTGCCCTGGGGCAGCGGTGAGCACAATGTCAAATGACACCGACAGGCGCAGTTCGTCGGTGTGGTTGGGCGTCACCCCGTGGCGCTGCTTGGCGGGGAAGACGATCAGCCGCCCTGCGGTGGGCAGGTAGAGCGCCTGGTCTTGGTTTAAATAATTCCAGGTAGCGATAATGTCGGTATTCTCGCTGCCCAGGCCGGGGCTGACCTCGTTGGGGCGGGCATCGTCTAAAAAGGTGAGGCAGCCCGCCGTATCGGTGCCCGACTCGGGCACGGCGACGTAGTAGACGGCGCTGACGTGGGCGGTGTTGTGGCAGTGGGCACCGACCTCCTGCTGGGGGCGCGACACCACGGGCCAGGCCCGCTGAATGTAGAGATCGACCTGGCTGAGGTCGAGGCCGAGTTCTTTTAAGTAGAGCACCACATGGGTTTCGACCTGGCGCACTACCCAGCTAAAGCGGGGATCGGTGTGGACTTTTTCGACCCCGTGCAGGTCGCCCGTCCAGGCCATTTCGGGAAAGTTGCGGGGTTCGCTGCCGCTGGCTTCAAGGTCAAGAATGGCCTCGGCTAGGGCTGGGTTGTACTGGGGGGCATCGGGCAGATCGGTGTAGTAAACCGCTAGGGGAAACCAGGTATCAAGGGGCATAGGGGGAGGGGGTTGGCGCGGTTAGGGGAGAGATCATACTGTTAAACATTGATACAGTTTGATTGACCAGCGGGCAAGTTAGCCCAGCTTAGCAGGGTAAAGGATGCCCCCAATGGAGTGGATGAAAACAGAGTGGATTACAACTCGACCCATTGCCCACCGGGGCCTACATCAAGCGGCGGCGGCACCAGAAAATTCGCTGGCGGCGTTTGAGGCGGCGATCTCCGCCGATCATCCCATTGAGCTAGACGTGCAGCTGCTGGCCGACGGCCATCTGGCGGTGTTTCACGATCGCGACCTAAAGCGGCTGACGGGTAAAAAAGCCCGCATCGCCGACCAGACCCTCGCTACCCTCAAGCGCTATCGCCTCTGCCATACCGAGCAGATCATTCCCTCCCTAGCCGAGGTGCTGGCCTGCGTCGATGGCCGGGTGCCCCTGCTGATTGAAATCAAAAACGAGAAACGGGTTGGCCCCCCGGAGCAGGCGTTGGTGAAGACTCTGGCAGGCTACCGAGGCGAGTTTGCAGTGCAGTCGTTTAACCCGCGATCGCTCTCCTGGTTGAGGCAGTCTGCGCCCCACATCCCTCGGGGGCAGCTGGCCCGGCGGCCCCAAAAATTCTTGCGTAGCAACCTGCTGCTCGCCTGGCTCAGCGCGCCCCACTTTATTGCTTACAACGTGAAGGCGTTGCCCAATCTGCCCACTACTCTGGCCCGCAGCTACTTCAACCGGCCTCTGCTGGCCTGGACGGTGCGCAGCCAGGCCGGGTGCGATCGCGCCGCCCAGTACGCCGACAACTATATTTTTGACCCGTTTTAGACCGTTCCGGGTCGTTCTCAGCAAAAATTAAGCGATCGCTAATCAGAGGTGCCCGGTGCGTTGGGTAAGTTATAGCAATGGCCATCGCTCCAGGGGGGTACGGAATGTAATACCGCTCTGGCGATGGCTATAGCTAACCCCTCAGCAATGTTTTGGTATGCCCCTGTCACCGATGGGTCTATGGGATGTGG
>JBBSLR010000063.1:0-9608 GCA_038255045.1 Phormidesmidales cyanobacterium | reverse complement strand
GATATTCAAAAAACTATCAGTGATTTTACTTCTATTCTTAAAGAGGGAGGAATGTTTTACATGTCCTTCAAAGAAGGTGAGGGAGAAAGATTTGAAGGGGGGCGTTTTTTTAATGACTATAACGAATATGACTTCAGAAGCCTTATTGAGGATCAACCTTTGCTTAAAATTGAAGAGCTTTGGTTGAGTCTAGATTTTTTAGGTAGAGAGCAAAGATGGATCACGGCACTTTTGCGTAAAATTTAACTCAAACTTAAATCTTTAAATAGCAACGGCTGCACACTACCATCCGCCAAGATTTCTGGCAGCCACTCGTCGCCCCGATGCTCAGTGCCGTCCCACTTTTCGGGCCAGGTCTCGGCGGCAATCAGCTCCCGAATGCGGGCCAGTTCCTCAGCGTTAATCAAACAAATATCCGGCTGTCCCATCTGGGCTGCCCCCGCATTAACCTCCGCCTCAATCCGTAGAATTTCCCCCAGCATCCACTCTCGCGTTTCTAGGGTCAGCGGCCCCAGGCGACCCTGCTTTTTCGCCAAAGAGCCATCTTTCTTCACTTCCCCATGCTTACGCAAGCGGTACTGAGGCTTCTTGACCTCCCAATACAATGGGCGCAGCTGTCGCAGTGGGGAGAGATACGTCCACTTGGGGTTCGCCAACACTCGCTCTAGGGCCGCATCTTCCTGCACCAGCGGGCAGCCAATACAGCCCGTTCGGGCGTTAATCGACTCCGTTTCGCCCAGGTCATCTTGCGGGTCGTGGCCGTAGACTTCGGCAATGTCAAAGGTGGGGTAGCCCAGCTCTATATCGGCCTGCACCAGCCAGTCCCACACATGGCAGACTCGCCAGTGCAGCAGCGGGGCCAGGGTATCGGCCACGGCATTCGACGTAGTTTGCTGAAACCAGCCCTGGCCACACTCGCCCCCGTCACGGCTACAGCTCATGGCGATGCGTTGATCGCGGGCGGCAGATTCGCCCACGCGCACCCCCGTGAGCATGAGAAACTTTTCGCCCCGCTCTTGGCGCAGGGTTTCTAGCTCTCGCTCCATGCTCATGACCTTGAGCTTAGGCGTACACCAGCGGAACGTGTTCGACGGTGGGGGAACGCCCCGCCCCAGGATATAGACAAAGTAGCGGTGGTCGAGCTTAGGCAGCACCATACGGGTGTCGAAGCCCCGGCTTTTAAGGTTGTCTAGCAACGCGATCGCGGCGTTGTGCAACGGCGGGAGCTCTTGGCGGGTGTCGGCATAGAGCACTGTGACACTCTCTGGCCGTGGCACCAGCCCCCTATCCATCAAATCAGCAACTAACGTAACAGTTGCTGAAGAATCTTTACCGCCCGAGAACGCGATCGCCCAATGCTTATACAAAGAACCATAGTGGCGCAACGACTCTGCCGATAGCTCAATGCTGCGGTCGAGGGAGAGGCGATCGCTTTCAAATAAGCTGAGCGTTCTCATGTAGGCAAGTAGTCACAGGGGTGATGAAGTCTGGGTAGCGTCATTCTAACGGCAAAGGAGTAGCCAGACGCTAGATATAGGTTTTCTTTTTTTAATCAGGTGGTTGGGGCTGGGGAATACCTATAAGGGTTGTCATACAAGTGTACTGAAAATGACTCAGAGTGTTGATGTCGCGCTGCAACCAGCCGCCAGCCTGCCCCAAGCAGAGCTGGTAAAGCACTGCCAGGGCAGCGCCATCGGCAAATGCCTGCCCAATGCCTTCTACCTCCACCAGTCGGCCCTGCCATCTCTAGATCAAGCTCTGCGCTATCAAGAGCAGGCCGCCCGAACCCTTTTGAAAGAAGAACGGCCCTTCACCCTGGTCAAGTTTCACTTCGACCAGCCCAAAATCTCCTATCTCTACTACCCAGAGTTTGATCAAGAGCCCCATCCCCTGCTGCGAACCAGCACCATTGTGAACCTGGCCACGGGCACCGTAGAAACCCGCGACTACAGCGATGCCCCTAACCCGCCGCTATTGCACCGCAAAGAAACCTTCATTACTGCTGACCATCCCCACTACCCCCGCTTCGCCCATTTGACCCAGCAGCAGGTGGCCATGGGCCTACTGGACAACTCCCGCGAAATTGGCACCCAACTCAACTGGGAGCGTCGCCTCACCCAGCAGGGCATCGAAATCCACAACCACGCCCTCGCCTGCCCAATCAAGTCTGCTCAACAGGTCAAGCCGAAGATTCAGCGGCATAGGGCTGCGATCGCCCGCGTTACCGCATCCAAACCCGTCCGTCTCGCCGTCGAAGCAGGCCTCTTCCCCGCCGACACCACCTACTTCGACTACGGCTGCGGCCACGGAGCCGACATCGAATACATCCACCGCCTGGGCCTCACTAGCGCTGGATGGGATCCTCACTTTCGCCCTGACGTGCCCCACACCTCCGCCGATGTGGTTAACCTGGGCTACATCATCAACGTCATCGAAGACACCGCCGAACGACGCGAAGCGCTGATCAACGCCTGGGAGCTGGCCCAAAAGGTGCTGATCGTTGCTGCCCAGGTTCTGATCGACGATCGCACCCGAGGCGTCATTGCCTACGGCGACGGCATCATCACCAGCCGCAACACGTTCCAAAAATACTACGAGCAAGAAGAACTCAAAGCCTACATCGACCAGGTGCTAGGCGTTGACGCCATCCCCATCGCCCTGGGCATTTACTTTGTCTTTCGCGACGAGGCCCAGGCGGAAGCCTTCCGCGCCTCCCGGTTCCGCTCTCGCGCCACGGCTCCCCGCATTCGCCTCAAAGTCAGCAAGTTTGAGGAATACCGCGATCGCCTCCAACCCCTGATGGATTTCTACACCGATCGCGGTCGCCTGCCTACCCTCGAAGAGGTAGGGGCACAGCATGCTGTGCCCCTACAGGAGACCTTTGGCAGCATCAAGCGAGCGTTCAACATCGTTCTACAAGCGACCGATGTGGGGGAATGGGATGCGATCGCCGACAAGCGCCGCAATGACCTGCTCGTGTACCTAGCCCTCAGCCACTTCGGTAACCGCCCCAAATTCAAAGACCTCGCGCCCTCGGTGCAGGCTGATATCAAAGCCCTCTTCGGCAGCTACCAGCAAGCCTGCACCGCCGCCGACCTGATGCTCATGACCCTAGGCCGCACAGAGATGGTCGAGCAGCGCTGTCGGCAGAGTGCAATCGGTCAGCAGCGCCCAAATTCCCTGTGGGTGCATGTCTCTGCTCTAGATCAGCTCGACCCGCTGCTACGCCTCTACGAGGGCTGCGCCTCTCGCACCATTGGCCGTCCCGAGGAAGCCACGGTGGTGAAGCTCCACGTCCAAAAGCCCCAGATCACCTACCTGGTATTTCCCAACTTCGACAAAGAGCCGCACCCGGCGCTAAAGACCAGCATGGCGATCACGCTTCAAGATCTCTACGTCCGCTACCGTGACTACGACCTCGACAAGCCGCCCCTGCTCCACCAAAAAGACCAGACCCTAGCCCCCGACTATCTGAACTATGCCAAGTTCGCCAAGCTCAGCCAGCAAGAGCAAAAATGGGGCCTGCTGGACGATGTAAAAGCCATCTTTGACCAGCGCGGTTGGGAGCGGTGTTTACTCGACCACGGGGCCGAGCTGCAAGGGCATCGAGTCGTGTGGCGAAAGGATGCCAGCGACGACCAGAAACAGCAAGTCCAAGCGAGGCTTCGGTCGCAATCAGCCAGGAGCAGTACCGATGCTTGATTTGGAGAAAATTGAGGCCATTGCCCAAGCCCATAACCCGCAAGAGCTGATGGCGGCCCTAGTGTGGCAGCGCCGGTTCAATAGGTTCGATGGGCCAGAGGTTGTCACCGACCTGGCGCAGCAGTCCCACCTGTGGAAAAGTTTCCTGTTCACCAAGCCCATCTACGCCCCCGACCGAGATGGCCTCAGCCTCAACGGTGTGCTGGAAACCCTACAGGCCATGGCCAACTACCGCCCCATGCCCGAAACCAGTTTGATGCATTTCGTACCCTACCCAGCAGACACACTATATCTGCTAGCCGAAAACCAAGACGTGACGGTGGCCCAACTGATGGATTTGGGCAAGAAATGGCGGGCCGATGTAGTCGATGTCTATGGCGGCACCGTCCCCGAAGGAGAGGACGATTGGGAGTTTCGCGAATACTTTGCCATGCGGCTCAAAGGTAGCCTTCGCGGCAAAACCCTTGGCGACAAATTCGACGCCGTCCTCATCTGCTACTGGTGGGATTAGTCGTTGAAGCCCAAAGGTCTGGCGCGTCGGTGTCTTTTATTCGGTCAAGGCCCAGATCCCCCGCTTATGCTGAGGGCCATAGGTTATTCAATCCTCTTTCCAGTGAAACACCATGCGCTCTTGGGGCCGAGGGCCGCAGGGCTGCCACTCTCCCTCTAAAACCTCCATTCGCTGAGAAATTTCCTCCCACTCCCCCGGCAGCGCCCGTACCGCTGCAATCAACTCAATCGACGGCTTCTCCGGCAGGGTTTGCCACAGTTGCCACAGTTTCACCCCCTCCGGCACATCCCACATCACCAGCTGGATTCGAGACCAGACATTGAGCGGTGCCTCCCTCACCAGGGAACCTGTCACTCCCACCCCCTTCACCCCATGGTCTTCCCTCAGCTGGCGAGCAATGGCTCTAGCGTGCTGCCACCACTGCTCTCTCCGTTGAGCATCCTGCTGCTGTTCTCGCTCGACCCGTCGCAGCACCCGCACCCACTCATAGCCCGGCATCAGCCGAACCGTTTCTACCAGGCCCAAACTCATCAACAGCATTGCGATCGCATTTCGAGTGCCCATCTCTCCCCCCACCAGCGGAAAAGGTGGCCCCTCCAGCTTCGTCTCCGGACACCAGGAAATAAACTCCTCTACGGTAATGGGGTGAAGCTCCAGGTTCACCTGCGGTCGAAACGGGATGCTCCCATAGCCTAGCTCCGCACCGGGCTCTCGCCGCAACTCCCACTGACGAGCTTGAGGCGCACTGGTAAACGCCGCCAGCGTTGGATTGTAGGGAGACACCTGCTCATCAAAAGACAGCCAGAAAATCTCGGGACTAAAGCTCAGATGCTCCACCCCTCGATAGCAGCCATCTACATCTAAATACCCCGGCTGATAGCCCTCCGGCGTCCACCGCCAGAACGTGAATTCTCGCCCCACCGGGTCAACCACCCAATAGTGGGAAACCTGCCCCTGCTCATAAAGGCTGCGTCGTTCCTGGTCGTCTAATCCCCGCCGCTCCGGCAGGCTGATTTCAATTACCAAGTGGGCCGGTATCTCAACGTAGTAGTCGTGGAAGCACCCTGTCGCCAGTTGCTCGGCAGTTACCATCAGCATGTCTGGCGTCAAAACATCTTGCCTCAGCAGCAGACCATAGTTCGGCCCGGCACAGGTGCCTAAATAGGCTCGCCCCACCGCCGCCGTCAACGCCTGTCGCAGGTGGTCTCGCACCCAGCGATGCTCCCCCATGTAATGCGAGCCCAGCAATGGCCCAGACTCTCCCTGATCAGCCGACGTCAGGGGTAAAGACTCGGCCCACAGCAGCCATTCTTCCGCAGACTGGCAAGAAACCCCAGAGGCCAGCCGCAGCGCCTCCCACCATAGCTTTATCGGAGCAAAGGCAATGGCAGCCTCCAGCCCCCAACCCTGCAACGCTTCTCTGAGTAACCAGCGGCTGCCCTCTAGGGTGCCCCC
Organism: Phormidesmidales cyanobacterium; assembly: GCA_038255045.1. Taxonomy (GTDB): domain Bacteria; phylum Cyanobacteriota; class Cyanobacteriia; order Phormidesmidales; family Phormidesmidaceae; genus Nodosilinea. Next base: position 3,940 of record JBBSLR010000063.1, on the reverse strand, counting down.
CACCAGAAACTGTCCATTGATCAGCTCCAGGCGAAATTCCGGCCACTCCCAGAACTGCATCTCAATGCTCTGGGAAGCCCACCGCTTCTGTAGTTCTTCCTGAAAAAATTGGTCAGACGGCTCGTTGGCAGCGCTCATGGTTTACTCTTGCGGATCTTGACCTACCCTGGTGACAGCCCACTTTAGACAGACTCATGCTACTCCAAGCTGTGGGAGTATTTGTAAAGCCATGGTGCTCTATCCACCAACGTCCGAACTGTTTGACAACTGGATCAACAACAAACCCGAAAGCAAGCTGGAGTTGATTGACGGTCAGCTGATTGTCGGCAATTCCCTAGCCGGGAGTCGGCTTTTGCTGAGGCAGATTCTCCAGGGCTGGCGGGCAGATGCTGCCGTTGCCCTTGCTCCTATCGAAACCTGGCTCCAGGCCCTTGCCGCAGGCTATGACCTCACCCTTCCTCAAACCGATTCTCACCTTGAAATACTCAACCACCTAGAGGAGCAGGTCGCTGACGTTGAGTTTATTGCGGAAGACCTGCAGGCAGGTCGGGCCGAGATAACCTGGGCTCATCATCGTATTCAGCAGCAGTTGACAGTAGATTCATTTCGGCTGGCGAATCAGGTCGGGTGCGAATCTCTGGGGCGAGATTTCGTCATGCGCCTGGGCGATAACGGCTTCACGCCGGATCTCGTCGTTTATAAAAGCCAGGGGTTCAATCAGCTCTTTTCCTATTTCTTGAGTGGCCCAGCAGAATTGGTGATTGAAATTCTGATGCCGGGCCATGAAGCGGCTGACCGAAGCACCAAATTCGAGGCTTACCAGACGGCAGGTGCCCCAGAATACTGGCTGATTGATCCCGATAATCAGCAGGTCGAGTTCTACCGACTCGTAGAAAGTCAGTATCAACACCATCAGCCCGACAGCGATGGCCACTACCGCCCCATAAGCGTTCCTGGATTGGCCTTTCGACCCGATGCCCTCTGGCAAGAGGATGAGGACTACAATCCCCTGGAATCGAAGACATTTAAGGTCGAGCAGCCGGTGGAAGGCTTTCAGCGATCGTACGCTGAGGAAGGCCCCCAGTGGGGCTCCCTGCTGTTTACTCCAAACATCCAGCAGTCACCCGTGCCCATCGCCTTTGAGGAGTACATTAGCTGGTGCCCGAGAGCAAAGTTTGAGTTTATAGAAGGCAAACCGCTGATTAACTCTACCCCAGGCACCCGCAATGTTTTAGCCATGCTGCTCATGACCTTTGGCCTGGAGAGTGCTGTCAAACTGTTGCCACCCCAGGCCTGGATTGAGGGATTGCGCCAGCGGCTAGATTGGGAACAGCACGATGGGGAGCGTAAAGCCGCCTGGTGGCAGCTGGCCCGCCAGGCAGCAGAGCGCCTGCGAACTCACTTCTCCCTAGGGCGACTGGGAGTTATTGGGGATCTGACAATGCCTCAACCGTTGAACTACTGGTCAGACATCACCCTGATCTATTGGGAAAAATTTGATGATTCGTGGAAAGCGTTTGATGTGCTGCGGGACCTTGACCCGGATTACCGCATTGACCTGCTTAAGTTTCAGCCAGAGTGGCTCACGGCTGATCAGCTCTGGCAAATTGAGCGGCATTTGGTTGAACTATGACTAAAAGGACGGTACCGCGTCGGTGTCCCCTGCTGGGCAAAGGCCCAAATATCGCGCTTGTGCTGTGGCCCATAGCTGATGTGAATAGGGCGATCTGCTCCATAGAAGTAGAGCGAGTCAAACAGCAGTCCCTGGGCCACAATCCAGTCCACCAGGGCATCGCTGGGCAGGTCGAGAATGCGGAAATCGCAGGCGGCACCGAGGCGATCGCAGTAGTACCGCCCATTCCGATTCACCTCGTGGGCCATATGTTGATCCAGGCTTGGGCTAGCGATGCCGTACTTCTTCCCCGTCAGCGGGTCTTTCTTCGCCAGCCACCGCTTCAGATCCACTGAGCAAAAGCCGTAGGTAAGCAGAAAGCGATCGCGCAGCCTCTCCGTTCGCGCAGCGTCTGCCTCAGCAGAAGGAGAACCGCGCCCAAATCCATCAATCACCGGGTCAATGATGTACTGACACAGCGCCTCTAATGCTGGCAAAGTCTCATCCAGATTCTTGGGGAACGGGTCAATCTGGTCAGCAAACCGCTGGTAGGTCTGCGTACAGGTGCAGAACTCCACCAGCGTCAGATACTTGCCCAGTCGTCTGGTTTCCATCGGCTTACAACTTACTGGGCTTCTAGTCTAGGCCTAGGCACCTACCCATTACCCTTTTACACATCGGGCTAGCGAACAATGCACCCCAGGCCAACAGTGCCCAGCGCTCCTATGGGGCAGAGCCCTTTGGCAGCATGGCGGGGCGGCTGCGGGCGGCGGTGGTCGCCAATGGCACATTCTTTTCTTTTCAAACGTCCTCTTAGACTAGTCCTTTGTTAACACATCGGCATGGTGACGCAGGTGGTCGGCCATAAAGGAAGCTATAAAAAAGTAGCTGTGATCGTACCCCGGCTGCATGCGTAAAATTAAGGGCTGCCCCGCCGATTTGCAGGCCGCCTCAAACACCTCTGGCAGCAGCTGGTTTTGGGCAAGAAAGCTGTCGGCGCTGCCCTGGTCGATGAGGATGGTGCGTTGGCTCCCCTGAGCCGGTCTTTGACTATCGCGCTGGCTATGGTCTTTCACCAGTGCAGTGGCGTCATACTGCTGCCAAGCGGCAGTATCTGGCCCCAGATAGCCCGCAAACGCCTTCTTACCCCAGGGACACTGGGTAGGGGCAGCAATGGGCGCAAAGGCAGATATCGATTTGAACAGATCGGGATTGCGCAGCCCGCACACCAGCGCCCCGTGACCGCCCATGGAGTGGCCAAAGATGCCCATGCGATCGCGCCGCACCGAAAATTCTTGGGCAATCAGCTCTGGCAGCTCCTGCACCACGTAGCTGTACATGTTGTAGTGGGTGCTCCAGGGGGCTTGGGTCGCGTCCACGTAAAACCCCGCCCCGGTGCCAAAGTCCCAGGCATCCTCGTCGGGAATGTCTGCGCCCCGGGGGCTGGTGTCAGGGGCCACCAGCATGATGCCATGCTCGGCAGCGTAGCGCTGTGCCCCAGCCTTAGCGGTGAAATTGTCTTCGGTGCAGGTCAGACCCGACAGGTAAAAGAGCACCGGCACCGGGCCAGCCTGGGCCTGGGGCGGCACAAACACCGCAAACCGCATGTCGCCGTTGCAGGCATCCGAGGGGTGGCTGTAGTAGCCCACGGTGCCACCAAAGCAGGCGTGTTGGGTGTGGGGGGTGAGTGGCATAGGTAGGGGGTGGATGGGTAGATGGGTGGGGGGTGGATGGGTGCGTAGGGGAAGACCCACGTGTCTGCCCTGGGTGATTGTCTGCCCTTGGGTAGGTCTATTCTGCGAGGTCGATTTTAGACATATAAAATGCCCCAGTCAGAACCTCACGGAAAAGGACGGACACATAGGTCTGCCCCTACGAAAACGTCACCACGCTGCGGATGCTCTCGCCCCGGTGCATGAGGTCAAAGGCGGTATTGATTTGATCCAGCGGCATGACGTGGGTGATCAGGTCGTCGATGTTGATTTTGCCATCCATGTACCAGTCCACAATTTTGGGCACGTCGGTGCGGCCCCTGGCCCCGCCAAAGGCGGTGCCCTTCCACTCGCGCCCGGTGACCAGCTGAAAGGGGCGGGTGCTGATTTCTTCGCCAGCGGCGGCGACGCCCACAATCACGCTCACCCCCCAGCCTTTGTGGCAGCACTCCAGCGCCTGGCGCATGAGGTTGACATTGCCGACACACTCAAAGCTGTAGTCGGCCCCGCCAACCGTTAGCTCCACCAGGTGGGCCACTAGGTCGCCTTCGACTTCTTTGGGGTTGACGAAGTGGGTCATGCCAAATTTCTCAGCCAACTCTCGCCGATTGGGGTT
>JBBSLR010000062.1:0-9654 GCA_038255045.1 Phormidesmidales cyanobacterium | reverse complement strand
GGCGCGATCGGGCTGGTCGTTGTGCTCTAGCAGCAGCGGCCACAGGGCCAGCAGATCGAGCTGGGCGGTGTCAGGGCCGATGACTTTAAACAGGTCATAGGCCAGCTGGAGCTTGCCCAGCACCACGGGCAGCTGCTCGACAGGGATCTGCTCGGCCAGCAGGTAGGCCAGGGTGGGGGTGCCGGTGGTGAGGGTGGCAAGAAATTGCAGCACCGGGCTTTTGAGAAAATTGGCGACCCCCTGGGTGGTGCTCATCTGCACCCGGTAGCGGTCGATCAGACGGGCGGCGGCGGTAACTTTGGCCTCGCGATCGCGCAAAAACCGCGCCAGCCGCAGCTCCTTGGCTGGATCAATGAGTTCAACCAGGGCGCTGGCCAGGGCGTCGGTGTTCCATGCGGGGCGCTGGGCATCGCGGGTGACCAGGGGGAGAATCTGGCTGCACAGATCCCCCAACTGCTCCTGGCGGTAGCCCGTGGCCTCGCGGATAGCGATCTCCTTGGGGCGGCTACCCCAGCGCCAGTCGTAGGGGGGCTGCCACTCGCGAATCGGCCGCAGCCGATCTACCTGAGGGAGGGCCGCAAGGGCGGGTAAATTAGGCACCTCTTGCCCCATGTCGCGCAGCAGGTCGGCATCCATTTGCAGGGCCGGGTCGAGGGCGGGGGTGACCAGCAGCAGCAGGTCGGCCTGGCGAGCACAGTCGAGCAGCTGGTCGCGGTAGTCGGTGCGATCAACCTGCTCGTAGCCCGGCGAATCCCACAGGGTGAGGGTTTCGCCGCCGTCGCCCTGCCAGCGGTAGGTGCTGATGGTGTCGGTGCTGGGCAGCACATCGACCTCGGCGCGATTCCCCTCCGGGGACGCTATGCGATCGCTATCAAACAGCGTGTTGATCACGCTGCTCTTGCCCGCCCCCGTGCGGCCCACCAGCAAAATGTTCACCGGCTTTGCCTCCACCTGCTCCACCGACTCCGCCTGGTCGAGAATCTCCCGCAGGGTCTTGGTCTGGGCCTGGGGCAGGGGCTTTTGGGGACCGGGCATGGTCGGCAGCTCGCCGCTGTAGAGGGCCACGGCCTGGCGGTAGAGGTTCCGCAGGGTGGCCTCCCGCAGCAGAGAGTTAAAGTTGCCCAGCAGCAGCTGGTTGGCCAGATTGTTGGTGGGCTGGCTCAGGGTGCGGGCCGCCGCAGCCGCCGGGTTCAGCAGCCACTGAGCCCAGGTCCAGGCCTGCCACAGCTTGCGGGCCGAGGGCTCCACCTGGCGGTAGACCTCGTAGCCCTGCACCGCCTGGCCCACCGTCACCTGGCCCAGCACCGGAGCCAGCGTCTCAATCCAGCGATCCACATCGTCCACGGTGCCCCGCAGCAGACCGTAGGCGTCGGGCAAATAAATATTCAGCAGCGGATACTTCACGTCGGGGTGGTAGGCCTGGGCCACCGCCGTCACCACCTCGCGGCAGCGGCCCAGCAGCGGGTTCCAGTCTTCCCACACCGGGAGGTCTTGCTGAGCAGCGGTGAGAATGTTTTCGAGGGCCAGAGCCGCCGAACTGGGCACGGCCCCAACGGTGGGTATGTCCACTTCTGCCGCCGCATCTAGCTTCTGCTGCGCCTGCTCTAGCGCCGCTTCCATCTGCTTCAGCACGGGCTTAGTCCAGCTGACCAGCAGCCAGCGCCACAGCACCAGCATCACCACAATCACCGCCCAGATCCAGTTCAGGCCCCAGGCGTGAATCTGCACCGCCGCCGCCGTCAGGATGAAGCCGGCGATCGCCACCAAGGGCAGCGCCAGCGCCCCCCACTGCCAGGGTTTAAATTTCACCATTGCCCGGTTCCCCCACGCCCAACGCCTCTAGTCTACGCAGCGTCAGGCAAAATCCAGGGCGCAGATAACCGAACGTCACGGACGATCAACTCACCCACTCACCCACTCCCTAAGCAGGCTGCGCCAACGGCAGACCATCATCCACTCGCTCCGCCTCCCCCTTCACCGCCCGCTCGGCCACCGGCAGCGGCTTGCGGCCACAGCTCAGCTGGTTAAGCCAAAACACGTCCTCGGTGCGCACCTGCTCAAACCCGGCGTAGCCCAGCCAGGCATCCACATTGCCCTGGCTATAGTCGCGAATGAAGGGTTCTTCAAAAATGGTGCTCAGCCAGTCGGTGGCCCGCAGGGTGCGCTGGTTGCCGTCGAGCACCAGCATCTGCCCACCGGGCGTCAGCAGCCGAAACGCCTCAGAGAGAATGGTTTTGGCTACAGCGGGCGGCGTTTCGTGGAACAGCAGCGTGGCGCACACCACATCAAAACTGGCGGCGGGCTGCCCGGTGGCCATGGCGTTGCCGTGGCGATAGGTCACATTTACCCCGGCGGTGCGGGCCTTGTGGTCGGCCATCACCAGCATCTGAGGCGATAGGTCGAGGCCCATCACCTCAGCCTCGGGAAAGCGACCCTTGAGCATCAGGGTGGTTGTCCCCGTGCCGCAGCCCAGATCTAGAAGGCGGCGCGGGGTGCCCCCAATGGCTTTCACCAGGCTCTCCCGCACCCAGGTTTCCCCTGGCGGCAGCACATACTGGGTGATCGGGTCGTAGGTGAGGGCGGCATCTTTGGTCAGGTAGCCATGCTTCACCCCGTGGAAGTTGCTGGTCTTGTAGTAATTGGGGTACACCACCTGGGGGTTGGTGAATTCGGCCACCGCCGTTTCCCAGTCGATGCTCTCGCTCAGGCGCACCAGGGCATCGCGGTCAATCAGGTGCGAAAAAATTGGCGCTAGAAACTGCTCAAACAGGGTCTTAGACTGAGGTGCCATAGAACTTACCAACGCCCAAAAACTGCCCTCAGCCTAACAAGTTCAGTTTGCTCTCGCCAGGGTAAAAACAGCGAGCCAATACGCCAGGTCTTTGAGCAAAGGGCTTCTGTAGCTATGGAAATGGCATAATTTGAATCACTAGCGGTACTGATATGCCATGACCATGACCACCCAGCGCCTGACCCTAGACGAGTATCTAGCCTATGACGACGGCAGTGATCGCCGATGCGAACTGGTCAAGGGAGAACTGCTACCGATGAGTCTGGGAACCGGCAAGCATGGAGCCATTATCAAGCGGCTGGAGAGGATATTTGACGTCGAGGCTGAGCGAGTTCAGAATTCTTGGACTGCCCTAGCCGGAACAGTTGGCCTGCAAAGCCCTCGCAGTGATCGCTGGGACACCGTCAGAATTCCCGATGTATCGGTGATGGCGTTAGAGCAGTGGGAGGCGTTGCAAGAGCGAGAGGCTGTTGTTCGCCTCAATGAGCTACCACCGCTGCTGGTCGTAGAAGTAGTCAGTGAATCGACCAAAAGCACCGATTACCGGGCGAAGCGGGCAGAGTACAGCGTGCTAGATAGTCCAGAATATTGGATTGTAGACCCGCTGGTGGGTAAAGTAACGCTCTGCACGCTGTTAGAAGGATGGTACGAGGCCACAGAATATCAGGGCCAAAACGTAGTTCAGTCGTCCATTTTTCCAGAGCTGGCCTTAACCGTTGAAAGCATTCTGCATGGCTAGTGGGTCATTTGCCTCGAATATAGCCATTGCGCTTCGCCCAGTTCAGCAGCATCAGGGCAAATAGCCCTTTTAAGAATGGCGATGTGCATACCAAGTGACCCACTAGTGCTTTGTCAAGCTTTAACTTATAGGTTGGATGGAGCACCAGCGGACCCCAACAACGGCTTACTTTACCAACACCCAAAAACTGCCCTTAGCCTAGCAACTTCGTTTCCCTCTGGCGAGGGCAAAACAGACGTCACCGTTCGAATATGATTGGACAAAATCAGAATAGGCATAATCCCTGCATTTGACGGGTAGGGCGATCGCATCACCAATATTCCATAATTAAATCAGCACCATCCCCAAAGGAGGCAGACCGTGAGTGAGGAGACTGTCAGCATAGAAGCCGCTACTACCATCGAACAGGCGCTGCTAGAGCAGGTGCGTGCCCTTAGCCCAACCCAACGGCAGACCGTCTTAGATTTTGCTGCCTTTCTTCGCCAACAAGCGATCGCAGCAGCCAAAGAGCGCATTCCCGGCCTGCACCCAGGAGCTTTTGTTATTGGAGACGATTTTGACGACCCTCTGCCAGACGGCTTTTGGTTGGGCGAAGCATGAAGCTCTTGCTCGATACTCATACCTTTATGTGGTGGGACAGTAATCCAGCCAAGATTCCAGGAAGCACTCTCAACCTGCTCAAAGAGCCAGGCAACCAGGTCTTTTTGAGTCTTGCCAGCCTGTGGGAAATTCAGATCAAGAACCAACTGGGTAAATTAACGCTTAGAGATAACCTTGCTGACATCGTGCGGCAGCAGCAGGATGAAAATGGCATTATCCTTTTGCCAATCGAGTTTTCTCACATCCTGACGCTCGAACAACTGCCCCCACATCATAGAGACCCTTTTGATCGCCTGCTCATTGCTCAAAGCCAGGTTGAGGGATCTGCGATCGCCACTCGCGACGAGCTTTTTCAGCGCTATGCCTGTCAAACTATCTGGTAGCAAACTTAATGGCGGCGATAGGATGAGCCAGTGTATTCGCCATCGCACTACAGGAGGGGCATGGCAGCTGAGCAATCCTTTCCGCTACCGGGCTACAGCCTGAGGGTAGGCTCAACTTTTGATCGCGCCACCGTGGTCAAATTCATGGAGCGCACCTATGCCGAGCTTGATCCCCACCAGCCTACAAGCCATATTGCCGAAACCGTCGATCGCTATCTCAGTCGAGATACGCCCCTCTGGTGGGTGGATGTGGAGTCTACCGCTGCTCCGGTGGGGACGATCTGGCTAGGGCAAGCGACCGATCAGCGCAGCGGCGTTCTGCATCCCTACGTGCTGATGCTCTACGTTGCCCCCGACCATCGGCGGCGGGGCATGGCCACCGCTCTGCTCACCGTGGCTGAAGCCTGGGCACAGCAGCAGGGGCACGGCCAAATCACCCTCCAGGTGTTTAGCGCCAACCAGGCGGCCCAGGCTCTATATCAATCGCTGGGCTATCTTCCCGAAGCCATGCTGCTGAAAAAAACCTTGATCGTTAACGGTGGGGTGTAACGCTCAGTTAAGGTCTTTGTGCAACCTTAATCTTTCAAAGCCACTATGGGTATACAACGCCATAATTAGCCGCTGTGGCTGCTGTAAAGCGTTCGGAATATCCGGAATAATAGGGAAACCCTGGGAAGGGTTAGCAATGAGACCTAAACTGCACCATCGCTCAACACATTATCGCTCAACACATTGGAGAGCTCTATGAAGAAGGTTGTCTACTGGGTAATGGGTGAAAAGGCCGGGCGCACCATTGTCGGCACCTGGAACTGGCTGTGGGGCATCCCCGTTGAGTCGGGCGGCAAGGTGGCCGTGTCGGTAGCTGAAGAGTCGCTTCAGTCAATGCAGGAATCGGTGCAAAAGCTGGGCCAGGCTGTCGCCATGCAGGTCGGCTCCTACGAGCGGGCCAAGAAAAAATACGAAGAAAAAGCCCAGGAACTGAGAAAATCTGAGCAGCAGGCCCTAATAGCTCAAAAATCGGGCAACGCAGATGCCGCCCGCCTGGCCATGACCCGAGCCATTCAGATCGAGCAGCTCTTGCCCCAGCTCGAAGGCCAGGTGAAGCAGGCCGAAAAATTTGTCAACGCCTCAAAAGACAAGCTCAACCGCGAGCGGCTCAAAATCGAGCAATACAAGACCGACATGCAAAACATGAAGGATCTAGCCGAGATCAACAGCGCCCTAGAGTCGATCGCCCAGGTCAACAACGAGTTTGACATCGGCTCGGCTCGGTCTTCCTTTGAGTCGGCTAAAAACGCGGTAGAGGGCCGCCACCTGCGCAGCAATGCCCTGGCCGAGATGTCTGAAAACCCCAACGAAAAGCTAGCGGCAGACCTAGACCAAATGACCATTGACGACGAAGTCGCACGCCGCCTGCAACTGCTCGAAGGTACCACCCCTAAAGAACTGGCAGAGTAGCCCTATGACTAACGACAACACTTCGGTAAAACGCAGCGGCCCGCCGCCAATTGTGTTCATTTTGCTGCTGCTGGGCCTGCTGGGCGGGGCCTACTGGTTCTTCTTTAGGAGTAGTGCAGATGGGCCGGTTGCCGTACCTGGCGTAGAAGCACCCCAGCCTGATGGTACGCCCCCAGGGGCAGCGGCCCCAGCTGACTTTGCTCTGCAACCCAGCGTGGCCCCAGGCACTACGATCTCTATCGACGGGTCTACCAGCATGGTGCTGATCAATGAAGCCCTCAAGGCGGGCTTTGGGCAGCAGTACCCCGGCACCCAGATCAACACCGCAGCGGTGGGGTCTGAGAATGGCATTCAGGCTCTGCTACTGGGCGATATTGATGTGGCGGCCTCCTCCCGGCCTCTCACCGCGCAAGAGCAGGCCAACGGGCTGGTAGCTATACCAGTGACTACCGATCGCATGGCCCTAGTCGTTGGCAGCGACAATCCCTATAGGCGGGGGTTGTCCACAGGGCAGGTCGCCCAAATTTTTCAGGGGCAGCTGACCAACTGGTCGGCTCTAGGTGGCCCAGATACGCCGATCCGGGTGATTAATCGACCCTCGGTGAGCGGTACCCATGCCGCCTTCCGGGAAATGGTGCTGAAAGGTAGTGAATTTGGCACCACCCCCAACATCACCACCCTCGACCGCGATGCCACGACCCCCATACTGCAACAGCTGGGCACCGATGGCATTGGCTATGCCACCTTTAGCCAGGTGGCCGATCAGCAGACCGTGCGGGTATTGCCGGTGGATGGCGTTACCCCTGAGTCCGCCAGCTATCCTCTGCAACGGCCCCTTTACTACGTCTACAAAGATGCCAATAGCCCAGCGGTGCAGGCGTTTCTAGGTTTTGCCCTATCGCCCCAGGGGCAGCAGGCGATCGCCGCCGCTGGCAACTAGCGTCAAAGTCGCCTCAGCGCTGGTACCAGCCCGCTAGCGCCAGCGCCAGCCCATCCGCCGCATCGTCGGGGCGGGGAATGCGCTCTAGGCCCAGCTCGCGGGCCACTGCCTCCTGCACATCGGCTTTGTCGGCATTGCCGTAGCCAGTGAGGGCCTGCTTCACCTGGGCCGGGGTAAATTCGAGATAGGGCAGGCGGTGCTGGGCCAGCACCAGCATCACCACTCCCCGCGCCTGGGCCACCAAGATCGTGTTGGCCATGCGGTAAAAGAAAAACTTCTCAATCACCACCTGGTCGGGCTTGTACTGGTCAAACAGGCTGTGCAGGTCGGTGTAGATGGTGCAGAGGCGATCGCCCACCGGAGTCTTGGCCGGAGTCTCAATCACGCCAAAATCGACCACCTTCACCCCTTCCTGCGTCCCCAAGGCCGGGGCCGCCTCTGGGGCCAGTCCCTCAATGATGCCAAACCCAAGAATCGCTAGCCCAGGGTCAAGCCCCAGAATCCGGTGCCCCACAGCGGTGGCTACCGTGCCCCCACGGGCTGGCGACCGTTGACCGCCGCCTCGTCGGGGTCGGCCAGGCCAAACACCTTGCAGAACACCTTCTCGACCTTGTAGCCCGAGTCGATGCTCTCTAGGGGGTCTTTGCGCAGGCGGTGGCGCAGGCAAAGCACAATCACCCGCTTAATGTCGTCCAGGGTGACTTCGGTGCGGCCCTCGTAGGCGGCGATCGCCTTGGCCGCCCGGTTGGTGACAATGTCGCCCCGCAGCCCGTCGACATCTAGCTCTGAGCAGACCTCAGAGATGCGCACCCGGTCTTCGTGCTCTAGGGTGACTGAGGGCAGTCGCTTTTGGGCCTCGACCAGCTTGGCCTGGAGGGCTTCCTGCTCGGCCTGGTGACTGGTCAGGTAGGCGGTGGGGTCGGCGTCAAACTCAGAGCGCTCTTCGACAATTTGCACCCGCAGCTCGGGGTCGCGCACGGTGCGAATCTCGGCGTGCATGCCAAAGCGATCAAGCAGCTGGGGCCGCAGCTCGCCCTCCTCGGGGTTGCCCGAGCCGACTAAAACAAACTGGGCCGGGTGGCGAATGGAGATGCCTTCGCGCTCCACGGTGTTCCACCCCGAGGCGGCGGAGTCGAGCAGCACGTCGACCAGGTGGTCGTCGAGCAGGTTGACCTCATCGACGTAGAGAATGCCGCGATTGGCCTTGGCCAACAGGCCCGGTTCAAAGGCTTTGACCCCCTCAGAGAGGGCTTTTTCGATGTCGATGGTGCCGCAGACCCGGTCTTCGGTAGCGCCCAGGGGCAGGTCAACCATGGGCACTTTTTTCAGCGCCACGGGCAGGTCGTCGGTGCCGCGCTCGGCCCACACGTCTTGGTCGCTCGGCGCCCGGCTAAAGGGGTCGTCGGCCACCACCTCGATTTCGGGCAGCAGGTCGGCCAGGGCGCGAATGGTGGTAGATTTGCCGGTGCCGCGATCACCCATGATCATCACCCCGCCAATTTTGGGGTCGATGACATTCAGCAGCAGGGCCAGCTTCATGTCATCTTGGCCAATCACGGCGGTGAAGGGAAATACCGCGCGGCGAGCGGGGGCAAAGGTAGTGGGCGGGGTCGCAACAGTAGAATTCACAGGCGTTTTAGGGATGACGGCAAAAAGCTAAGAATGACTTCCATTGTGCCACAGTACCTGCGTCCCTTCGGCGAGCACTCAGGCAAACCAACAATTCCCCAGGACTAGATCAAAACCGAGGCACCCCCACAAAAGCAGAGATGCCCCAATAAAAATTCAATCGCCCCCGGCCCTAGGCAAAGAATTCTAGGCCAGCAGACTATCTAGCAGCGCGGTGGCTAAAAATGTTGCCCCCACCCCGCAGATCACCAGGCCCGCCCGCGGCACCAGCAGCGTGGAACGCTGCACCAGCTGACGACCGACCAGAAACGCTGCGATCGCAATCGCCAACTGCACCGCCGTAAACCCTGCCAGATAGGCCACCAGCGGCATCGGTTCGGCCCCAAAAATCGCCTCTCCGTAGGCATGGCCATGAAACAGCCCGGCCAGGGCCGCCAAGACAGTAATCACGGCGCTTTGGGGACGATTCTTGAGGGCCAGCAGCACCCCAAACCCCAGCACCGAGGCGGCGATCGCCAGCTCAGCCAGCGGTAGGGTGATTGCGGCCAGGTGCAGCCCTGTCCCGGCGATCGCCGCCAGCACAAAGGCGATGGGAATCGCCACCCCCCAGGCGCTGACCGCCGCCAGCAGCCCCACCGCCACCACAAAGGTCAGGTGGTCGAGGCCAATCACCGGGTGCCCCAGGCCTGACAAAAAGCCCTCAGCAAAAGTGACTGGCGTGCCCCCGCCAAAGGGATGGTGCGCCAGGCTCGGCAGGGGCAGCAGCAAAAGCGCCGACACCGCCAGCAAAACCCCGCGCCCCAGCAGAGTCTGAGGCAGCCTAGCCCCGATTGATTTCAAGGCGGCAAAACAATAATTCATCCGTACCTCGCAGACGACAATAAAGGACTGAAACTGCGATCGGCGGGCGTTCTGGCTCGGCGATTTTGGCGTTCAGCATGACATCACGCTGAACGCCAAAATCGCCTCACAGCTGCGGGACAGCGGCAGCCTCACACTGCACTTTCCCCGTTACCTCCGGTGGCTGATCCCCACTAGAACCGACAGCGCCCAAGCATCATAGCACCGGGATGATCTGACCCCGCTCCCCGGTTCATCCATTGTCACCCGGCGG
>JBBSLR010000061.1:0-9774 GCA_038255045.1 Phormidesmidales cyanobacterium | reverse complement strand
CTCCTCCGGTCTCAGCTTCAATCACCCGATAGCCTTCCTTCCGCAACAGTTTGACCAAAATAGTGCGAATCACCCGGTCATCATCTACGACTAGAACCTGGGGAGCGTCAGTTATCGAGCGTGGGGTTATGGTCATTTACTAGAATTAATTTCTCTACCAAGAGATACAGCTGCTGACGGCCTTAGTTAAGTAATTATCCTTAGTCTTTGTTTAAGCAAAATTAGCTAAGGCACAACCACAATGTACCCCTAAGTTGGGCACAGCTTTGCCCCCTTAGGCCTGGCGCATCATTTAAACATCGGCGTTGACTCTAGTTTGAGAAAACCTCTGTTCTTGGCGAGCTGAGGTTTAGGTGGTTAGCTAGCCTGGGTACACTGGAGTGGCTAGCTAGTCTCCCCAACCATGCAATGACTGAAAATGAATTTGAGGCTCCTCCCTTTGTTTGGGCTGTGATACCCATCGTAGGGGGCATTGCCACTGGGGTAGGGCTGATCCTGGGATTGGGGTGGCTAGGCCAGCGCCTGACGCCTGCCCCCGACAACAACTCAACGAGTGCTGTAGTCAATGCTGCCGACAAAACCCAGGCGGTGGCTGAGCTAAAGTCGCTTGACCCAGTTTAGGGCGGGTATGGTTGGGCCAACCGCTGCTCGCGCAGGCTCAAGCGGTGCTTTGCCGATGCCTGTGATGTCTATATACTTTTATCTCTGATTATCCTATGGCGCAGTTCAGACGACGGTTGTGGATGCGGTTGGGGGGGCTATTTTTAGCTAGCCTGTTTTTGCCCCTGTGGCTGGCCCTGATTGGGGTTACCCCAGCCCCGGCTCAGGCTGAACCTGGCCAGTGTGCTGCCCTGGCTCAGCCGCTAACTCCCGAAGAGCAGGCCTACGCCCAGTCTGCCTGGAACTACTTTAAAAACAACGTTCAGCCCGATACGGGGTTGACCAACGCCGCTGGAGACTACCCCTCCAGCACCCTCTGGGACTTGGGCAACTATCTCACGGCCTTGAATGCAGCCCGCTGGCTGGGGCTAATCGATCAGGCTGAGTTTGATGGTCGACTCAACCCCTTTCTCAACAGCCTGAGTCAGCTGCCCCTATTTGAGGGCACGCTGCCCAACAAAGCCTACAGCAGCGCCACGGGGGCCATGACTGACTATGGCAATAATCCAACTCCCCGGGGCATTGGCTGGTCGGCCCTCGACCTAGGGCGAATGCTAGCCGCCTTTGATGTGGTGCGTACCTGCCATCCTCAATACTCAGACTGGCTGGCGGGCATTGTGGCCAGCTGGGATGTAGCCGCCTCGGTCCAGGACGGGCAGCTCTACGGGGCGACGGTGCTGCCCGATGGCAGCACGCTGAAGGTGCAGGAAGGCCGCCTGGGCTACGAAGAATATGCGGCGCGGGGGTATTATGCCTGGGGCTTTGAGGTGCCGCAGGCTTTGGCCTACGAACCGTTTCAGTTTGTCGATATCTATGGCCTGCAAATTCCGGTCGATCAGCGAGACTACCAGACCACCAACGCCAACAACTACGTGGTCAGCGAGTCTTACATTTTAGATGCGATCGAGTTTGGCTTGCAGGGGGAGCTGGCCGACTATGGCCGGCGCGTGTTTGAGGTTCAGAAGCGCCGCTACGAAGATACTGGGCTGCTGACAGCGGTTTCTGAAGACAATATCAATGGCCCGCCGCACTTTCTCTACAGCACGGTCTACGCCAATGGTGTGCCCTGGGCTGTAATTACCGAGGCGAATGAGCTTCACCCCGAACTGCGTACCCTGAGCACCAAGGCGGCCTTCGGCTGGCGCTACCTCTACCCCGACGACCCCTATGCCCAGCAGATTTTTGATGCGGTGAAAGATCGCGCCAATTCGGGGCAGGGCTACTACGCTGGAATTTTTGAATCGGGTCTGTCGGAGCCCGAACCGCCGGTTAACGACATCTTGACGGGCAATACCAACGGCCTGATTCTAGAGATTCTTTACTACAAAGCGCGCGGGGCTCAGCCGATTCTCAGCGGTGGCCAATTTGCTACCCCCGGTGTTCCCGGCCCGACTGAGGTGCCAGGGGCGGCTACCCCAGCGGCACCTGGGCGGGTAATTGCCCCGATCGCCGCCGTTGGCCCGCCCCAGCCCGCAGCCTGTCCTCGGCCCGAGCTGCCCCTAAAGGCGGTAGATAATCAGTCGGCGCGGCGGGCCTGGCAGTATTTTGAGACCCACAATCCGTCTACAGGGCTGGTGCCTGATCGCAGTGACCTGCCGGGGGTCACCCTCTGGGGTATGGGTAACTATCTGGCGGCGCTGCACTCGGCTCAGAGCTTAGGCATTTTAGACAACGGCCAGTTTGATCAGCGGGTTCGGCATCTGCTGGGAGCCTTGCAACAGATGCCCCTGTTTGCCGGAGAGCTGCCCCACCGCGCCTACAGTACGCTCACCCTGGAGCCAATTACCTACGGCGGCAATGACAACTCCAGCGGCAGTGGTTGGTCGGGGCTCGATACGGGGCGGCTGCTGGCGGCCCTGCACCAGCTCAAAACCTGCCACCCCGAATATACCGAGGCCGTCGATCAGACGGTCATGGACTGGTCTTTTTTGCGGGTGATCCGCGATGGTCGGGTGGCGATGGCAGAGTTTACTGAGGGGCAGGGCGGCCGCGATCGCATTGTCATTACCCCCGCCCGCCAGCTCGGCTACGAGGAGTATGCCGCCCGCGCCTTTCAGCTGTGGGGCTTTGATGCCAGCCAATCGGCCCCGGCGAGCCGCTACGTGACCACCGAGTTAGAAGGTCAGGCCATTCCTACGCACCGGGCCAGCGCTCAATCTGCCCCAGCAGGGCCAAATATTACCACCAGTATGCCCTTTGTGCTCTACGGGCTGGAGTTTGGTCTGGGGCCAGAGATGCGATCGCTCTTGCAGCCTATGGTTCAGGCTGAGGCGGCTCGCTACCAGCGCACCAACCGGCTCAGCGCCTCGGGCACTGCCCTGATTGATCATCCTCCCTACGTGGTGCACAGCCCCCTGCTAGCCAATGGCGACCCTTGGCCAGCGGTGACTGATGGTGGCAGACCCACCTCCGAGGGGCGGGTTGCCAGCACCGCTGTGGCCCAGGCTTACGAGGCCCTGTTTCCCAACAATGCCTACGCCCAACGGGTGGCCCAGGCTACCCGTGAGCACTTTGACCCCGACCAGGGCTACTACGAAGGCCTGTATGAAACCGACGGTCGCCCGGCCCCCGGCTTTACCAGCGGCACCAACAGCCTGATTTTGCAGGCCATTTTGCACCGCAGCACCGGCTCGGCCCCGCTGGTGCAGCCCGACGCCAACCACACCTCCCCCTGGTGGCAGACTATCCGCCAGGGCGACGCCCTGGGGCAAGGCTTGCCCGCCGCTGCCGCCACTCCCATTGATTTGACCCCAAACGATACAGGCGATTACTGGAGCGCCCGGCCTTAGCCGCCACGGCCCACTTCACCCGTTTGCTGCGTCCGCTAGCCCATGCCCGCTAACTTAATCGAGGCCCTATCTGCCGATGATCAAGCTGCTGCCCGCTGGGCCTGGGCCTATTTTGAACACAACTGGCCCTCGGCCACCGGGCTAGTGAATAGCATCGCCGGGTTTGCTTGGAGCACGCTGTGGGATCAGGGCAGCGCCCTGTTGGGGATGCATGCTGGCTATCAGCTGGGTTTGGTGGCCGCCGACCCATTTCACACCTGGCTCTATCGCCTGCTGCAAACCCTGGAAACGCTGCCCCTGCCCGCGACCGCTCTGCCCAATAAAGCCTACAGCACGGCCAACGGCCAGATGCGAACCCTCAACAATCGGCCTGACCGCCAGGGCCGCAGCGGCTGGTCGGCGCTAGATATGGCCCGCTACCTGCTGAGTCTGTCTATTCTCAAAGCTCACTACCCAGACTATGCCGACCGCATTGACGGCATCGTGGCCCGCTATGACCTACAAAAGCTGGTTTGCGATGGCTGGCTCTGGGGCAGTGGAGCCGGAAATACTGGTTTGCAATACTGGCAGGAAGGTCGTCTCGGCTATGAGCAGTATGCCGCCCATAGCCTGCGGCGGTGGGGCATAGAGGCTGAAAATGCGCTGTCTAACCCGCCGGTTCACCGAGTCACGGTGGACGGGGTGGCGCTGTGGGTTGATCAGCGCGATCGCCCCAACTCCGGAGCCAGCAACTACCTCACCAACGACCCCTATTTGCTCTGGGGGCTAGAGCTAGGCTGGCCCGATAGCGAACTCAACCAGGTCAACAGTCTGCTGCAAGTGCAGGCCAACCGCTACGAAAAAACCGGCCTGCTCACAGCGGTTAACGAAGACGCCCTCGACCGCCTGCCCTACTTTCTCTACTACAGTGTCTATGCCGATGGGCAGCCCTGGGCCGCTGTCAACTCGCGGGGCCTAAACTATGGCCGGCTGCGCTTTCTCAGCACTAAGGCAGCGTTTGCCTGGGCGGCCCTTTATCCAGCGTCAGCCTATGCCCAGCGCCTGCGCCGGTCGGTTCAGATGCTAGGCCTAGGCGGGCGCGGCTACCTGGCGGGGCAGTACGAAGCTGCTGACCTAGGCCCCAACCGCGCGCTGAGCGTGAATACCAACGCGATCGTACTGGAAAGCCTGCTTTACAAGGCTCAGGGAAACCGACCGCTGGCTCACCCTGAGGGTGAACCAGCGGTTTGATCGGGGCCTAGGCGGTCAGTACCTTAGCCTCAAAGTCGGCAACATCGGCATAGAGCGTAAACACTCGATCCATCTTGGTTAGCTCAAAAATCATTTTCACCTGATCGCTCAGTCCACAGATATAGAGCTGCTTGCCTTTCTCGCGCACCGCTTTGAGCGTAGACACCAGTGCCCCAATGCCAGAGCTATTCATAAACGTGATGCCGGTCAGGTTGAGCAACACCCCGTCGGCACCCTGGTGTAGGGCATCTAGAACCTGGTTTTTTAAGTCATGGGCCGCAGCGCCGTCCATCATGCCAGTCGGTTCTAGGGTTTTGACTTCGATCGTCATGGGTCTTCCTGATAAGAGGGTAGTAAACGCAAAGAATGTAGTAAACACAAAAAATATGGACAAGACCAGCTTAGGGTGGAGTTTTGGGCTGCTTGGGCTGCCACCAGGCGGCGCGAATAATCACCCACAGCAAGGCTAGGTGATAACCAGCCCAAGCGCTATTAATGATGTATACCCAGGGATCGGGCCAATTGCCCAAGATCAGCTGAACTAGGCCCCAGAGCATGCCGGTTAGAGTTAGCCCGAAGAAGATCAGCTGTACCCGCACCAGGCCCAGATACACCCCTGACTGGCGCTGCTTAGGCGTGACCTGAAACTTGATCGGCTGGTTGGTAAATACGCTCCACACCGCCTGAATGTAGAGGGGGAAGAGGGCGATCGCATACTGCTCGTTGCGCCACAGCTCCCTCAGCGGAATGCCCCAGCTGGCAGCCACAAAGGTCAGTCGATTGATCACATAGACGGGCACAAAGTGCAGCGCAAACTGAGGGCCAAAGCTATCCACCGGAATCAGCCCGGTAAAAAAGAAAATAATCGGGCTGGCCAGAAAAACAGCAATAAAAAAGCCCACAAAGTAGCTGTACATGGTCTGAAAGTATTGCAGCCGCTGCCAGAATGACAGCCCCGGCTTGAGCAGCGGGTTGTCGCGCAGCATCACCTGAATGGTGCCCTGGGCCCAGCGCAGCTTTTGCTTCAGCGTCGAGCTGAGGTCATCGGGAGCCAGGCCCTCAGCCAAAATCTCGCTGTGGTAGACCGATCGCCAGCCCACCGAGTGCAGCCGCATAGCCGTATTCATATCCTCGGTAATGCTGATGCTAGACAGCCCCCCAATCAGATCAAACTCCGCCAGCCGCTGCTCGTCTTTGGCAAAGTCAAGGGCAAAGTGTTGCAGCCCCATGCTGACTAGAGCCTCCCGCCGCAGCACCGCATTGGTGCCGGTGTAAAAAGCCGAGTTCATGCCGTCTTTGCCCTGCTGAATCGGCCCATAGAACAGGTGGGCATCGTGGCCAAACGGGTCGCCCTGGGGCAGGTTATAAAAGGCCTGGGGCGTTTGCACAAAGGCAATTTGGTTGCCCTCATACTGGCCTCGATCAAGGTTGAAATCAAAGAAGTAGGGCAGCACCCGCTGCATAAACTGGGGTTTGGGAATGTGATCGGCATCGAGGGTGAGCACAAAATCGCCCTGGGTTTCGCCAGAAAACAGCGCGTGGTTGATGTTGCCCGCCTTAGCGTGGTGGGGGCGGCCCTTGGGCTTGTTGCGGGCAATGTAGCGGCAGCGCGCCAGGTTAGCCAGCTGGTCGGTCTTTTGGTCGATCTGGGCCTGTAGAGACTGCCTTTGAGCCGCTAAGATCGCCGTGGCGCTGGGCTGCTCGGGCTGGCTCAGCCGCAGCAGCTGATGCAGGCTCTGGAGGTGGCCGAGGCGCTGACAACGCTCGCTCTGATCGGGAGACAGCCCCTCGGGCTGCGGTTCATAGCGTTTGATCAGCAGCAGACAGTTGCGGCCATCGTCTGAGCGAAAGTAAGACAAGTCATCGACCACCTGTCGCAAAATGGTGAAGCCACGACCGTGCTCGGCCCAGTCATCCACCGGCTCACCGTGGGCCTGCACATAGCCTTCTAAATCAAAAGGGTGACCCCTATCCCAGATGCGCAGCAGGACCCCATAGTTAAGAATGACCGCTTCTAGCTCAATCGGCGTCTCTGCCGGTAGGTTGTTGTGGGCGTGGTGCAGGGCATTGTCAAACCCTTCCCCCAGGGCGGTTTGGCAGGCCAGCCAGACCTGATCGGGCAGCCCGGCAGGGCGCAGCTGATCAAACCAGGCCAGGATCTGCGGCAACACCTCAGGCTGAGATGACACGCTCAGTCTGTGCTGGCTCAGCACCTGCTCCACCGCCGCCACGTCTTGCTGCAAAGCTTCTACCTGGCGCAGCCGGGCAGTGAGCTGGTTGCGCTGGGCATCGAGGGCGGCGGCGGCGGCCTGCAACGGGGGCGATCGCAGATCGTGCAAACACAGCCGCTCAGACAGCGCTCGAATATCGGCGGCGTTGCCGTCATCTAAGATGTACACCCGCAGCTGGTTCACCGGGTAGTCCATCGCCAGGGCGGCTAGGGTGGTCTGCTCGACGATGGCGGCGGGTTCGTTGCAGCAGGTAATAAAGACGTCAACGGTGGGGTAATGCGCTGGGGCCAGGGGCGGCGTGAGCTGATTGAGCGATCGCACCTGACGCTGAATTGGTCGCCACAGCCCCACCAAAAACAGCACGCCGCCAAAATACATATAGATCTCCGCCGCCAGCAGCGGCAGGGCCAGCCACAGATGCGCCTGGCCAATCGACTGGGTAAGGCGCCAGTGCAGATACCATCCCCCCAAAATCAGGTTGACGACCACTAGGTAGCGAAACAGGAGGGTGCGATCGCGCAGTCGGATGCGCCGATTGCGCCTCAACGGTAGCTGGTCTGTCAACCATGCTGCGGTGCCGCTCATGGGCAAAACCTATCAAAAGACGGTACAACGAAACGAGAATTCGCCTCTACGGGCCGGGTAAATCGCCATAGAGCGCCATTGTCTGGGCAGAATAGCTACAATCCCCTTTAAGATTACCCACACTGGGCCTTTCCCACCAGGGCTTTGCCAGTTTTACCCGCTCAGTACCCATGGCTACCCTAGGGATTAACCAGTAGGGATTAACCAACTTGTCAATGCCGTGATTCAATGACATCTATTCTCAGATCTGTTCCGTGCCTCAGTGTCGCTGCTCTTCTGGGGATAGCTAGCCCTCGTCCAGGTCAGGCTCAGTCCCTTCAGCCCCCCTCTGCACCTGCACCAGATCTCTCCCCAGCGCTATCCCCAGAGTTCTTGGCTCCAGAGTTCTTGGCTCCAGAGATAGACTCTGAGCGGGCGGCCGATCTGCTGAGTTCTGCCCCTGAGAACCTTAACCCGGGCCTGTTTGTGCCCCCTCCGGCCCCGCCCAGCCGCCCCCCTGACCCCGCCCCCACCGATGCACCGTTTTGGCAAATCGAAACCCTGACCGTAGACGTTCAAGATGGCTTTAACAACTTTTCCCAGGGCAACCGCACCTTTGAGCCAACGGTGACCGGGCGGCTGGCTAACGGCGATCGCCTCAGCTTTTCCACCGGGCTGAATTCCTTCACTCAGCCTGCTGTGGATCAGGTGTTGAACGTTCCCCTGAGAGCGGCATGGATCCGCCAAATGGGTGACTTTACCACCACCCTGGGGGCCGGGGTCGATGTGTTTGACCGGCTGCCCCTGGCCCCCAATGGGACGGCCAATACTTCAGTCCCCATCGGCAGCAGCGCTACCCTATCGCTCAACCTAGATTACGGGGCCTATAAAATCAACGCCACCAGCCTGCAAAATCAAATTTCGGCCTGGCGCTATGGCCCTAACCTGTTCTGGCAAATTACGCCCGACACCAGTCTCTTCTCCCTGCTGCGGCTGGGTCACTTTAGTGATGGCAATTGGGAGCAGCAGTCCTTTAGCCGTTTAGAGCAGCGGCTGGGAGAATTTACCCTGGCGGCGAACCTCTTCAACTGGCAGTTCAATCGCGATCTAGAGACCACCAGCGGCTACTTTTCGCCCCCCGATTTTTTGGTCACCAATGCCGAACTAGCCTGGCAAGGCCAGGTGGTTGAAGCGGTGTCCTGTCGAGTCGCGGCCAACCTAGGCCCCCAGCGTTTGACGGGGGAATGGTCGTTCACCTACGGCTACGAGGCCCTCTGTACGGCTCAGTTTAACCAGGTGGAACTAGATCTGGGCTACGCTTTTAACACCGTCGCAGCCGGAGCCGAAGGCAGCGACTACAGTAACCGCGCCCTGCGGAGACAGGTGAGAGCAACGTTTTAGGAGGTCTCCAGGCAAGAAAATACCACCAGGTAGGGGCGCAGAGCCTGCGTCCCTAGGCGGCAGCAAAATTCTTGGTATTTTCGTTGTCAGAATTGTCCTTAGCCAAAGGCGTAAACTGGGAATCCTGGCGTAACGGGGTTGTTAGCCTCATTTTCGGCAGCAGCTACTGGTGTGGATCAGAATTGAGCTCTTAGGTTTGGGGATTGAGTTGACCACTGCGCTCATCTCTCAACCTGGCAAAAGGGAGAGCCAATTTTAGATTTACTGGCTTGGGTCATGGTTATACTCCCCGATCTGTTTCCTCACAAGGGCTTCTCAACCATGCAGACTTCCCTGCCACCTAATGAAGATCAGCGGCTGGCAGCCCTTCTGGGCTATGACATTCTCGATACCCAGGCCGAAGCCGCCCTTGACGATCTGGCTAAGCTGGCGGCCTACATCTGTGGAACACCGATCGCCTTAGTTACCCTGATCGATCAAAACCGCCAGTGGTTTAAGGCCCGGGTTGGCTTAGACACTCCCGAAACCAGTCGAGATGTGGCGTTTTGTGCCCACGCCATTCTTGCACCCGATGTGTTCAAAGTGCCCAATGCCCTGGAAGATCAGCGCTTTGTGGATAACCCCCTGGTGACGGGAGCACCCCATATCCGCAGTTACTACGGGGTGCCGCTGGTGACTGAGGCCGGACACGCCCTGGGCACCCTCTGCGTGCTTGACCGGTTTCCCAAGGATTTGACGGAGCAGCAGCTAGGGGCGCTAGAGGCGATCGCCCATCAGGTCATGAGCCAGCTAGAGCTGCGCCGCAGCCTCAAGGCCCAAGCTCAAATCATGGCCGAGCGAGAGCAGACCGAAATTGAGTACCGCGATTTATTTGAAAACGCCATCGAAGGTCTCTACCG
>JBBSLR010000060.1:0-9793 GCA_038255045.1 Phormidesmidales cyanobacterium | reverse complement strand
TTATCGCTTCGTCAACTACCTGCGGCGCAGCCAGAAGGGCGGCATGACCCAGGTACCCACCGGCGAGCTAATTCGTCTGGTGTCTGACGAAATTGCCCCCAACGACAGCGAAGACTCCCTGAGCCTGCTGGACGTAGAAGCCTGGAACAACTATCAAGACGAGCAAAACGAGCTAGAGCAGCAGAGCCAGCGGCACCAGGTCAAAACCACCTTTGCCAACTACCTCAGCCGCAGCCTCGACGACACCGCCGCCCGCTGGCTAGAGCTGCACCTCAAGGGTCTTTCCCAAGACCAGATTGCCCAGGAGCTAGATCTGCCGGTGCAGCAGGTGTATCGCCTGCGCGAAAAGATCAGCTACCATGCCATTCGCATCTTTGCCCTGCGTGAGCAGCCCGCGCTGGTGCTGGGCTGGCTCAAAACCTCGCTACAAGAGCACAACTTTGGCCTCACCCCCACCCAGTGGGAGCAGTTTTGGCAGAGCCTCACCGCAGAAGAACAGGCAATTTTAACCGCCTACAGAGCAGATCAGCCCACCGACGCCCTAGCCCGCCGCCTGGGGCTAAAAACCAGGCAAATTCAGGCCCAGTGGGTGCAGATCTACCTGCGCGCTCAGGAGCTGCGCACCCAGTCTGACGATTAGAGCGGTGGTACAAAGAGACCTTGACGCCAATTTTGGTCAGGGTTAGTATTTTGTTACTGTGTAATTTCGCAGCCTGCTATTAATTATTTGATGTTGTCTTTGCAACTACGCCCCACTACTCTTCACAGCCCGCTAGGGCTGGGGCTGCTGCTGCGCCTTGGGCGCAACTAACTTTTGAAATAAAGGCGTGATGCCCTGAATAGTTTTACTCCCCGGATCCCAGGCCAGATCATAGGTTTTGCCTGTGCCTGGCTTCGGAGTTGAGGACGCTGTTACCCAGCTCGACGGGAGTAATTGATTGTCCCGGTGGCAATTGGGGTTCAAGGCGCAGGGTCTACGGTTCACGGCCCCCCTTCAGCCACCCTGCACCTAAAACCCTTCGCTTCACCTTTGCCGTAGTCGATGGACTAGGCAAGCTTTTTACTGCTGAAACCTTAGAGACACAACCCGCTAGAGACACAACCCATGTTGACTAACCCCGCTGAGAAATATCGCTCCTTTGCGCCCGTTGATTTGCCCGACCGCACCTGGCCCAGCCAGGTGATTACCCAGCCCCCGATCTGGCTCAGCACCGACCTGCGCGACGGCAACCAGGCGCTGATCGAGCCCATGTCTGTGGAGCAAAAGCTGCGGATGTTTGAGCTGCTGGTGGACATTGGCTTTAAAGAAATTGAGGTGGCGTTTCCCTCGGCCTCGGACACCGACTTTCGCTTTGTGCGCCGATTGATCGAAGAAAATCGCGTGCCCGACGATGTCGAAATTCAGGTGTTGACCCAGGCGCGGGAAGACTTGATTCGCCGCACCTTTGAGTCGCTAGCCGGAGCGAAACGGGCGATTGTCCATGTCTACAACGCCACGGCCCCCGTGTTTCGACGGGTGGTGTTTCGCAAAGACGAGGCCGAAACCATTGACCTGGCGGTGAAGGCGGCGACCTTGATCCGCGACCTGGCGGCGGAGCGGCCTGGCACCCGGTGGCGCTTTGAATATTCGCCGGAGGTATTTTCTCAAACCGAGCTGACGTTTGCGCGGGATATCTGCAATGCGGTGCTGGAGGTGTGGCAGCCGACCCCGGAGCGCAAAGTCATCATCAACCTGCCCGCCACGGTGGAAAGCGCCACCCCCAATGTATTTGCCGACCAAGTGGAGTGGATGCACCGTCACCTCGCCTACCGCAACAGCGTGGACTTGAGCGTACACAATCACAACGACCGGGGCTGTGCGATCGCCGCCGCCGAGCTGGGCCAAATGGCCGGGGCCGAGCGCGTCGAGGGCTGCCTATTTGGCAACGGTGAGCGCACCGGCAATGTCGATATCGTCACCCTGGCGCTCAACCTCTACACCCAGGGCATTCACCCCGGGCTAGATTTCTCGCGCATCAACGAGGTGGCCCGCATTGTCGAAGACTGCACCCAGTTGCCCATTCACCCCCGCCATCCCTACGTGGGCGACCTGGTGTTTACCGCATTTTCTGGTTCCCACCAGGATGCAATTCGCAAGGGCTTTGCCGCCCGCCACCCGGAGGATATCTGGAATATGCCCTACCTGCCCCTCGACCCAGCGGATCTGGGCCGATCCTACGCGTCAGTAGTTCGCGTCAACAGCCAGTCGGGCAAGGGGGGCATTGCCTTTTTGCTGGAGCGCGACTACGATCTCAGCCTGCCCCGTCGGCTGCAAATCGAGTTTGGCCAGGTGGTGCAGCGGGCCATGGATGCCACGGGCAAGGAGATGACCGCCCCCATGCTGTGGGATCTGTTTGAGCAGGAATATCTGCGGGCCAATGCGCCATTTAAATACGTTAGCCACCACTGGCGGGATGACGAAGCCCTGTCGGCCATTTCCGCAACCCTGGAATGCAATGACACGGTGCTCACCCTCGAAGGCCGGGGGAATGGCCCCATCGATGCCTTTGTGGCTGCGCTAAATCTGGGCATTCGGATTCACAGTTACGAAGAGCGGGCGATTGGCCACGGCAGTGATGCCGATGCGATCGCCCTAATCGAAATCGCCGCCGACTGGCTAGAGGGCACCATCCACGGGGTGGGCATTCACAGCAGCATTGTCACCGCCTCGCTGCTGGCGGTGCTGAGCGCCGTTAACCGAGGGCTGGCAACGCTCACCCCCGCTCAACAGCAGGGTATTTTGCCCTAAGCCGCCAGCCGCACAGCCCTGGGGTACTCGATCTGTGCGGCATTGCAACCCAGGCGTTGCTGAATCCTGGTACGAACCTACCCGATCCGCCCTCGCCCTCTCTCAAGAGACGAGGGAATCATGATTTCCGGCTCCCTTCTCCCTGGGGAGAAGGGTTGGGTATGAGGGCAATTCATAGCTACATTCAGCAACGCTCAAGCATCTTCTGCGTGCTTTTGATCGTCATAGAGCTATATTGGCCTAGGATCTGTCTCAGCATAGATTGATAGGTTCTGATGCAAGTCAGCAATGCGATGAAAAGGTTCAGTCAGGTCATCGGCAGTTTGGTTGTTCTGGGGCTGGTAGCGGCTTGTACCCCAAACTCAACCCCTTCGAGCAACGGTGTCACGGGTGAGACCAACACCGTCGATGGGGCGATCGCCACCACCCCCACCATCGACGAGTTTGGTTTGAGCGAGATTGCTGGGAGCGGCTGCGGTATGACCCTATGGCGCGCCGGGCGCACCCCCCAAGACGGCAAATACATCCTCTTCAACGGCCTGGTGCAGCAGAGTCTCAGCGATTTTGACGTGCGCATGGAAATGAAAATCGACGATCAGGTGGTCATCTTTGGCCGCACCGACCACCAGGGCGAGGAATTTACCGAAGAAAACTACCCCTTGCAGACGTTCGTCAGTGAAGATGGCTCGCTGGTGGTCACCGTCGAGGTCGAGGCTCCTCGCCCCCCTGCACCGGTTCCTGGCGTGCCGGGCAGCGGTGAATCGGAGGTGGTCACGATTTCTCAAGGTACGGTGACTGTTGAACGAGATGGCCAGGCCACCCGCGTTCCTGTGGTCGGCGATGCGGGTTGCTAGCCCCAAACGACGACTAGGCAAGAACTAGGCAAAAGACCGTGCCTGCGCCTCAGCAGTCATTGCCGAGGGGTTAGGGCACCGACGGTCGTGTTCGCCAGCAGAAGGGCGATCGCCTAGGAAGAAATAATCTGCCTAAAGGAAAATAATTTTGTTGCGGAGATTGTGCCGTTTTCAGCACCTGTGAAGATATGCCCTTCGAGCGATAAGCTTCCTAAAAGAGTCACCTACCGTGGTGACTAGTGGTTCAGAAAGCAGATCGCTTACTGAGCCGCCGTCTGGATTGATACTTAGGTAATTTGTGATGAAAGATATTTTTGGAGTTCTAAAAGCTGTCCTCAACCGCATTCACTGGAAGCAGTTTGCGGTGGTTTGCTCTGCAGTTGTTATTCTACTGACCGCCAATGGCGTCAGAGCCGATCAAACCCTGGGCGGGCGCACCTCCGCTGACGAACTGCCCCCCACCGAAGATGTCGGTCGCCCTCGCACCATGGGCCAGTGGGAAGCTGAGAGCGAATCGCTGGAAGGCCAACCGGGCAAACAGCTAAAGCGCATTGCCGAAGAGTCGGCTGACGCGGTTAAAAATATGGCTGGAATTTACCCTCAAAATGCTAAAACTCTGACACCTGGAGTAGACAATGGAAAGCTGCCCAACGACGACTAATCGTTAGCCCTATCAATCGCTTCAGTGCTTAGGCCAATTCGGCCAATTCATTGGTACGGGTTCATCTTTCCTAGCTAGGTAGATAGTAAAAAGCTTTACCAAGCTGCTGCAAGCTTACCCAAGACTGTTATCTGATATCTGACGTTTACCTTAGAGTCTCATGAAAGCTGCACAAAAATTTGCATTGATCATCGGCATAGCCTACCTAGCTATAGGTGTTATGGGCTTCATTCCGGCCATAGTGTCTCAGTCTGGCGCTATGCCCCCTTCGATAGAAAAGCTGGGCGTTGTTTCTGGTTTTGGCTACTTGATCGGCCTGTTTCCAGTTAATACGCCGCTCAACATTATTCACATCGTCACCGGTCTGTTGGGAATCGCTGCTTCTATTGCACTAGATAGCTCTCGTCTATTCTCTGGCCAGTTGGGTATCTATTACACTGCTTTGGCTGTCTTAGGCCTAGTACCGGTTGCCAACACTTTCTTCGGCCTTTTTCCGATCTATGGAGCCGATGTCTTTCTGCACGGGCTAACGGGCGCACTGGGTATTTATTTTGGCTTCTTTGCTACCCCCACCCTGCTAAATCTGTTCAAGAAAGAGCTGAAGGAAGGCGCCGTCGCTGGCGACATTCTCTAGCCTACGCTTAATCAGTCGATGGGCCGGCCTGCTTGAGATTTAGGCTGTTAAAAGATAGTCTTTTTTCCATCGCATTTAGCTCAAGCAGGTTAGGTTCTATACCAAGTTCAGCTCGGGATCTGTAATTTTCCCACAGGCAGAACTCCACTTCTGGACTTGGATGAGGTTTATTTAGTTTTCAAAGCCAATTTAACTCAGGTTGGTTTACCGCCATCATGCTGGCAGCATTGGTCAACCCCTGAGCAATAGCTGAGTTCAAGGAATTTTATGGCACAAACTTTGCAGCCGGGAGACAGTGTTTCCTGGCATACTGCTCAGGGAGAAACTGTCGGCAAGGTGGTGAAAAAACTCACCTCTCGCACTGAAATCAAAGGCCACACCGCGGCTGCCTCCGAAGACGATCCCCAGTATCTGGTGGAGAGTGACAAAACCGGTAGCCAAGCGGCCCACAAACCCGATGCGCTAACCAAAGCAGACTAATTACCGTGACTGATTAACCACTGGCGAAATTGTCTGATCAGACTGTTTTCGCCAGTTGTGGAGTGCAGCTGCAAAAACCGCTCGATGTCGCTGGCAGTCAACGGTGGCAGGGCTAGGCTTGCAGGGCTGACGACGTAGCTTTCGCCTTGCAAGGTATAGATGATCAAACTTGTACCATCGAACCGCCAGAGTTCTGGAATGCCCAAAGCTGAGTAGATCGCCAGGCGATTGAGAGAACTGCTGGTGATGTTGATTTCAACCGCTAAGTCGGGGGGCAGATACTGGGCTAAATCTATTTGCACCACGCCGCGCACATCGGCCTCATGCTGAATGTAGTAGCACTGGTCGGGTTCTAGTCCTTTGGCCAAGTCTTCGCGATCGCAAGTGCGCGACCCCAAACTGCGAATTTCTAACCCCAGTTCTTCGGTAGCGGCCTCAATCAACCGACCCAGCAGCTTTTTGAACGTTTCGTGAGGATCAAGAGGCATCCGAATTTCGAGGATACCCAGATCGTAGGTGAGGCGAATAGAGGATTCTTGCTCGAAGTCAGTCACCAGCGAACGGTAGGTTTGCCAGCTGATATTTTGCAAAACGACGCGATCGGGGCTTTGAATCAGGGTGGCGATCATGGCGACGCCTGGGGTAAAAGACTGGGGCTAAGGTGGTGGGCGCCACCCACCCTAGAAGATGTTTGGCTATCCCGTGCATTCATGATAACCCCCTGGACGATCTGGCTAAGCGCATCGGGGCTGCATGAAAAGACCCCAGGGTTCTTCTGTGAGAAAGCCAAAGTAACTGGCTACTTACCTAAGAACCCTGGGGTCTGATGCGTAGGCGTTTTAGCGCCCCGTAGAGCCGGGGAGAATGGGCTGCTCTACCGCCTGGCGGTAGATTTCAGTTTCTTCATTAAACTCAATGGGCAGCACGGCCACCACGTTTTCGTGGGGGCGGGGAATAATCACCCAGGTTTCGAGAATGCCACCGGGGGTTTTTTCGGCGGCCTCTACCCCGGCGGCCATGGCGGCTTTCACCTCGGAGACATCGCCACGAATGTTGATGGCAAAGCGGGCACTACCGGCGCGAATGTAGCCAATCAGCGTAACGCGCCCGGCTTTAACCATCGCATCGGCGGCGGCGAGCACCGGGGGAAACCCTCTGGTTTCGAGCGACCCGACAGCCTGTGGCATGGTTGTACTCCTGAGAAAGTTTTGTGGGTAAAAAATTCAACCTTCATTGTACGGGGCGGTGGTAGCGATCGCGCCGTGTCAATTTACTAAAGACTACTTATTAAAGACTGTGGGGGGTTATAACAGCAGAGCTTATACCCGAAACGGTTCTGAGGCCGGGGTAAAGCCAATCGGCAAGATCGCGTCGATGTTGTCGGTGGGGTTGGGGATGATCACGTGGGTAGTGACTTCAGCCAGGTTGGGGCAGGCGTTGGCGGCGACCAGGCCTGCTTCCATGGAGCGCTTGACCTCGGCCACCAGGCCGCGAATCACCACAAACTGCCGCCCACTCTCGGAGCGATCTTGCACCGAGACGGTAACGTTGGCCGCCTTGACCATGGCATCGGCGGCGGCCAGCACGGCCGGAAAAGTTTGGGTTTCGATGACGCCGACGGCAATGGCCATGGGGGTGCTCCTAAAGTTGGGTTAAGTGAGTGCTGCTCAGCGCTCACCTATAACTTTATACCTTGATGCCGCTGGGTTCTCCGGCGGTGGCGATGATGCGATCGCACCCCGACTCCGGCTTCGCCCAGTCGCAGTGGCAGTCCTTCGGGTCACCCCAGCACAGGCTCAGATACAGTTCGCTGCGGGTAGCCGATAGCTCGGCCCACTCGCTGGTGGCAATGCGTTCTTCCACCGCCTCTAGGGTAGTCGGCTGGGGATTGCTCCCGGCCAGCCACAGGCGCAGACCCTGGCTCGACTGTCGCCAAAACGTCAATAGGCCAGGCCGGGCCGCCGCTAAGACAGCCTTATCGGCCGGGATGGCAATCAGCTGGGGGTGCAGCTCGGGCAGGCGAATGGTGCGGCCCTGAACCTGACAGCTGTGCCACACCAGCCCCGACACCCCATGCTGGTGCTGATATTGGTGAATCTGGGCGCGAAAGTCTTGAATGGCAAACACTTTGCTGAGCTTGTCGGCCCCGATCGCTCTTGAGATCACCGGGTTATCAATGCGATCGGCGGAAGACAGCACCACTCGCTCACCCCGCCAGGTGGCGCGCAGTTCCTGATCGAGAAACTCTAAGAGTTGTTCGGTGGTGTAGCTCATGGGGCTATCTTATCAAGCGCGCCATGGCAATTTTGTGCCCAGCTATAGTTTCCCCAGCCGTTCTGTCAACAGGGCATAGAAACCTGCGGCGTCGGCGGTTTCAAGCATGGTGGCGTTGGCGGGCGCGGCCTGGCTGGGGGCACTGGCGACGGTGCGCCCCAGCCAGAGCGATCCCTCGGTTTCTACCACCAGGTGCATCGGTCGCCCGGTAAATAAGTCGGGGCGCAGCAGGTAGGCGATCACGCAGGGGTCGTGGAGGGGCGGCGCAACTAGCCCGTGGCGCTCGATATCGATTTGGCCGTAGTGGCGCAATAGGCCAGCGGCGGCTTGGCCCACGGGGGTGCCCAGATTTTCTAAGGCGGCCAGGCGAGCGGGCGTGGTCACCACCTGGTGGGTGACATCTAGGCCGATCATGGTCAGGGGCAGACCGGCATCGACCACCACCTTGGCCGCGTGGGGATCGACGTAGATATTGAACTCGGCGGCGGGGGTAATGTTGCCCGGCCCTAGGGCACCGCCCATGATCACCACCTGGTCGATGCCCTGGGCGATCTCAGGGCACTGAATTAGCGCTACGGCCAGGTTTGTCAGCGGGCCAAGGGTGGCCAGGGTAACGGGGGCCGATGCGGTGGTAAGGCATTCGATTAACCAGGGGACGGCGTGCTGAGCCGGGGGTGGCAGGCTGGGTTCGGGCAGGTTGGCCCCCTGCAAACCGCTGGCACCGTGGATATCTTCGGCGGTGGTGAGCGATCGCAGCAGCGGCCGGGGGCAGCCCGCATACACCGGCACGTCAGACCGCTGGGCCAGGTGGCAAATGCGGCGGGCGTTGGCCGTCGTTAGCGCCAGGGGCACATTGCCCGCCACGGTGGTAATGCCCAGCAGGTCAAACTCATCCGGGCTGGCGAGGGCGAGGAGCAGGGCGATCGCATCATCGACCCCAGGGTCGCAATCGATAATTAGCGGTCGAGGCGGCATGGCTAGTTCCTACAAGATCTCTACAGGGGGGCCTACAGGGGTGGCACAGCGCAGCTCACTGGGGCAGCACCTCTGCCCTAAAATACGGGTTGTGGATAGTTTTTACCCATCGTTGATCCAGTTGATCCTGCCCCTAAGGAGGTCGCCCCTTGTCTGCTGCGCTTCGTCTCACGGCTCTTATGGTATCTGGGCTGGGCCTGCTGCTCGCCACCGGCTGCGCGGGCAGCTCTCTGCAAGACTCTCTCCAGGCCGACCCCCAGCTGCAAGATCGCCCCGTCTTTAGCGACGAAGCACCCGAAACCGCCGCCGAGCTTGAGCCAGAACCCACCGCCGATCCGACAGCCGATGATGAAACCTCGCCCCCCGACAATACCGCCGACGCCCCCCGCCCCGGCACCACCGCCCAGCTTGACCAGGTGCCCGACGATCTGCGGCCCTACGTGCGAAACTGGCTGGCCCTGGGCCTTGTCCAACAGGCCGTCGAACCGTCCAACGGCTCTAGCAGCAGTGCCACAACCCCCGACTTTCAGCCCAACCAGCCCATTACCCGAGGCGACTTTGCCCAGTGGCTGCTCGCCGCCAACAACAAGTTCTACCAAGACACCCCAGCCAAGCGCATTCGCCCTGGCACCGGCAGCGCCACCCCAGCCTTTCAAGATGTGTCTAGCTCTCACCGCCACTTTGCCGCCATTCAGGGGCTAGCCGAAGCGGGCATCGTCCCCAGCGCTAAAACCGGCAACGCCACCGCCGTCAACTTTCGGCCCGATGCCCCGCTGACCCGCGAAACCCTAGTGCTGTGGAAGGTGCCCCTCGACACCCGCACCGCCCTGCCCACCGCCAATGCCGAGGCCGTCAACACCGCCTGGGGCTTTCAAGACACGGCCCAGGTCGAACCCCTGGCCCTGCGAGCGGTGCTGGCCGACCATCAAAACGGCGACTTTGCCAACATTCGTCGCGCCTTTGGCTATACCACCCTGTTTCAGCCCCAAAAGGGCGTCACCCAGGCCGAAGCCGCCGCCGCCCTGTGGCGCTTTGGCAATCAGACCGAAGGCATTTCGGCAGCAGACATGCTAGGACAATCTTCCACGCAGTCAGGTTCCCAAGAATCGACAAATCCCACAAATTCT
>JBBSLR010000059.1:0-9802 GCA_038255045.1 Phormidesmidales cyanobacterium | reverse complement strand
GGGCATTACCGTGCCCCGCACCAGATCATATCAAAAGCATTCGGAAAAATGGCGCAGCAGGGTGGCGCGATCATAGAAAGTGGGCGACTGGGATGAGCGGTGGGGCGGTTCCTCAAACCCAGCGACGCAGAGCAGGGGCATGTAGTCTACGTAGGTTTGGATGTGGTCGGTGTAGCGATCGCCAATGATCTCCCACCCCGGATAAATCTCAAACCCTGGCTCTGGCTCTGGTTTTGGTGCTTGCTTCTTGGTCGTTGTCTTCGTCCCCGCAGCTTTGCGCTGGGTGGATGCCTTGGCAGCCGCAACTTGCCGATACTTGAGAGCGGGGATATATTGATCGCGCAAAATCACCTGTTTGAAAGCTTGGGTGTAGTGGTACCAAAACAGCAGGTCGGCCCCCATCTGCACCTCCGCCAGGTTGTAGACGGCGAGAAAGTGCAGATTATTCAGCAGGCTGATCAGGTCGGCGAGGGTGGGGAGCTGGTAGCAATCGACCTGCCAGTATTGCCAGTCGAAATGGTCTGGGGTTTCGACTTCCAGATAGCGGGATAGCTCTAAAGAAGGGAGCGGTTGACCATCCACCGTGGGCAGCAGGAAGGTGCGGGGGGTGATGAAGGTGGCTAAGGGGCGGCGATTAGGAGGTTTTAGCCCCAGCTCATCGGTGAGCACGGGCACTAAATCGACCTCGGGCAGGTGGAAAGGGTGGGTCTGGGGAGAGGGGCGACGGCGACTTTTGGCTTCAGTTTCTACCCACAGGCAAAAGGCCCCCGTCTGCACAAAGTCGGTGGTGGACTGCGGTATCCAAGTGCCGTGGAGGATCTGCATGGCTGTATCCTGGCCTCACGGGTTTGAAATGATCTTATCGGGTTGGCCCTACCCCTGTTAAGGCGAGCATTTGTACTGGCGGGGTTGATGGGTAAGCTAAAGACGTTACCCCTAGTCTCTAAGAGTCGATGAGTTAATGCCCCATGATAACCGTGCTATTTGAGCAATGTGTCGAAGCCAGCGCACCGAGCGTCATGATGCGATCGCTGCTGGAACGAATCTTTGCTCCCGACAAGTTATACCAAATCCGAATCACATAACCCCGATTCCCAAAACGCCAAACCGTAGGGGCGCATCGCATGCGCCCGGTTGAATCAGGGGTAGACAAGCAGGATTTGGTATTAGATGTGTTATTTGGGCGCACCGCTGAGCGGCATTATACCCGAGAGCTGTTATTTTCCAGCGGCGGGGGGTTGATGACTCCCGGTTCGCTCATTTCTAAGGAGGTTCCTCAGATTCTGGCCCCAGCCGAGTGTAAATACTTACCGGAAAGTTGAGGGCTTGTAGGATACGCTGCTGCAAAGGCGTCAGTTCGGTCAAATGGGCATAGGTTTGCCCTCGGGAGTAGAAGCGTTGACCTGCCCAAAATCCATTCTGGCTCGGTTAGACCTAAACTCCAGCCACCTCGTCGGGTAGGTTCATGGCGCTGCCGTCTGGCCCTTCGAGCACAAAGCCAGCATCGCGAATCATGGCGTAGTCGGCCTGGGCCGACTGGCCGGGGGTGGTCAAGTAATCGCCCACAAAAATAGAGTTGGCCGCGTACAACCCCAGGGGCTGTAGCTGCCGCAGCTGCACCTCGCGACCCCCGGCAATGCGAATTTCTTGAGCGGGCAGCAGCAGCCGATAGAGGCAAAGAATCCGCAGGCACTGACGCGGGTTTAGCTCCTGCCGCCCCTCAAAGGGGGTGCCAGGAATTGGAATCAGAAAATTTAGCGGCACGCTGGTCACTCCGAGTCGCCGCAGCGCCAGGGCCATGTCGATGATGTCATCGTGGCTTTCGCCCAGGCCAAAGATGCCCCCCGAGCAGGTGGTCATGCCCGCCGACTGCACCGCCTGAATCGTATCGGTGCGGTCTTGAAAGGTGTGGGTGGTGCAGATGTCGCCGTAGTGGGCTTCGCTGGTATTGAGGTTGTGGTTGACCCGGTCGACCCCCGCCGCCGCCAGCCGCTGGGTTTGGGTTTCGTCGAGCAGCCCCAGGCAGGCGCAGATTTTCATCGGGTACTGGGCCTTGACCTGGCGCACCGCGTCGAGCACTTCGCCAAAGACGCGCTCTGAGGGCGATCGCCCCGAGATCACCATGCAAAACGTGCCCGCCTTGAGGCTGCTGGCCCGCTCGGCGGCAGCCAAAATTTTCTCCTGGGCCATGAAGGGGTATTTTTCAATCTCGGCCCCAGAGAGCTTTGACTGCGAGCAGTAGTGGCAGTCTTCCGGGCAGAGGCCGCTCTGGGCATTGAGCAAAAAGTGTAGCCGCACCCGGTTGCCCCAGTGGTGTCGCCGCACCCGGTAGGCCGCCGCCAGCTGATCGAGCAGCTCAGTGTCGGGGGCAGCGAGAACGGCGTGGGCCTGCTCACGACTCATGACATCTCCGGCCAGGGCCTGGTCAGCCAGGGCTTGCCAATCAACGCGGGGAGGGGCTATCGGGGTAACGGTCATAGTGAGGAAATCAAGGGGTTTGATGGGGTGAGATCCATTGGTGGGGTGAGATCTGATTGTCTCAGACCTAGCTATCTTCGAGCACCCTAACCCCAACGGTGCTGGTATTGAAGTTGTAGAGGTCGCCGTCTAGCTCGATCTGACTGCCCACCTTGACCTTGCTGTTGCCAAACACCGGCCCCGTATCGGTAATCTGAGCATCACCTTCGAGGGTGATCAGCATGTCAATGGTGTAGTTTAGCTCCGGGCGCGGATCGGGCAGAGCAATCACCGAGCCATCGGGCTGGGGGACGACGGTGCTGCGGGGCAGCTTTTGCACATTCTTGATTCTGACCTGGCCATAGGGCTGATTGCGAATAATGATGTTGGTGGTCTCGGAGTTTTGAATGGCCTGAAACAGCCCCTCTGGGTCAGAGGCAGTCAGCCCCCGCACCATGACATCCACTTCCACGGGTTTGGTGCTAGACCCCACCTGGGCCACCGACCCCGAGGTGCCGGGGTAGAGAAAAATGCCAAACAGCACCATCAGAATGATCAGCGCCGCCGCCACATCTAAGATGCTGACTTTGCCAAACAGGCGGCCTTTAGAGTCAATGAGCGTCATGGCTAGGGTGCCCTCAACGAGGTAGGGGGTGAATGTTTTTTGTGCGGGAGAATGTCGATACCATTGAACCACAGGCCGACTCCTTTGGGGCAATTGCCCGAGTGCATCCCGAATTTATAAATTCATCATTCTGACGGCTAGCTAGCCCGTCATTCCCGTGCAGACGGGAATCCACAGCGGACATCTTGCTCCCGAATGGATTCCCACTTGCGTGGGAATGACGTAAGCACCTGCAAAAGTGGGATGCATCCAATTGCCCCTGGGCCGAGCAGATCTCTGGGGGCAATAAATTCTGCTGATCACAAGTCGGTTGTGATTCTGAAGAGATCCTGGCTGTGCTGTCTGGCCATCGAATGCAGTGGCCAAATTTATTATTGGCCCCTGTCTGTAGTCGTCAGTGGCTGAGCCGGGCAAGATAGTAATAGTTATGACCCTCAACAGCACGTGAGGCGCTCCTTCCCATGCTTTCTCCTCTCACTTATCTAAAGCAGAATTCTCTTCTGCGGCGCGGGCTATACGGCCTAATGGCGACGCTGATGGCTGTTACCATCGGCCTGGCTACGCCGACGCCTTCCCAGGCCGGCATTTTTGACCTGATTTTTCAGGGCATTCGCTATGTGCAGTTGGGCAATTTGTCTGACCGCGATGAGGTGAATCTGGGCACCCAGATCGACCGGCAGCTCAAGGCCCAGGGGGTGCGGGTTTATAACCGCAACTCCGCAATTAACAGCTACATTAACGAAATTGGCCAGCGCCTGGCGACGAGCAGCGATCGCCCCAACCTGCCCTATACGTTTCAAGTGGTAGACGACAACGGTGTCAATGCCTTTGCCACCACTGGCGGTTTTGTCTACATTCAAACGGGTCTGATGAGGGCAGCCGCCAACGAGGCCGAGCTAGCCGGGGTGATGGCCCACGAAATCGGCCACATTACCGGACGGCACGCCATTCAGCAAATGCGACAGCGGGCTCTAGCCAGTGGCGTGGCCGGGGGGCTTGGCGTGCGTCAAGATGCTCTAGTGGGTCTGGGGGTGCAGCTGGCCCTACAGTTGCCCAACAGCCGCGAGGCCGAGTACGACGCCGATCGGCGGGGGTTTAACACCCTGGGCCGGGCTGGCTACGACACCATTGGCTTTATTAGCTTTATGCAAAAGCTGGAGGGCAGAAACACCGCCGAGTTTCTCAGCACCCACCCCAACCCCGGCAACCGGGTGAGTAACCTGCAAGCCATGAATAGCGCTGGCACCTACGCCAATACCGGTGCCGGTACTGATGCCAACGCCTACCGCAGCCGCATTAGCGGTCTATAGCAGCTCTAGCGATCGCCTACGGCAGACCCTCAAGCCCCAAAACCCCAGGTCTGAATCATGGTTGATTCGCTGGGCCAGGGCCGGGGTCTGCTTTTTTATGTGGTAAATGACAAACTCGCTGTCGCCCCCCGTGAACAATACAGCACCGCCAGGATAGTCGGATTCCCAAGCGACAATAAAGTCGCAAATGCCCGCCAGCTGGGTATGAAAAATGCCGCTGGCGATCGCCCCGGCAGTATCGGTAGCCCAGCGCTGGGGCCAGGGGCTGGGGCCTAGGTCTAAGGCCGGGAGCTGATCGGTATCGGTGTGGAGGGCGCGGAACTGCGATCGCAGCCCCGGCAAAATTGCGCCGCCAATCAACCCCCCATCAGCGCCAGCGGTAAAGGTCAGCGCGGTGCCGCAGTCGATCACCAGCGCTGGCCAGCCCCAGGTCGCCCCAGCCCCCACCAGGGCCAGGGCACGGTCTACCCCCAGGCTGGGGTAGCTGTTGTAAAGCGGCACCTGGGCCATCTCTACGCGGTGCAGCGCGGGGTAGTCGGCTAGCCAAGCCACCGGATGTTTCACCACCGAGGCCATCCACAGTTCACGGTGCCCCTGGCTCTGGAAGCCCCAGTCAGACAAATTTGCTGAGGCATTGTCGATACCCAGCTGCCGCCAGGCGGCGATCGCAAAGCGGCCCCGCTGTAGCTGCTGCACCTGGGCCATCGATAAGGGGGCCGTGTGCCAGGTGCCGAGCCAGCGATCGCCCTCAAAAGCTCCCCAATGCCAGCGGGTATTGCCAATCAGCAGCCCTAACCAAAAATTTCGTCCATTGCCCATGCTAACTATGCTGACTCATTAAGCCCTATGCCAAAAGCCCTATGCCAAAACCCTACGCAAAAAACCTCTATGTAAATCTAAAAGTGGGGTTCTGCCTGTGGAAGAACTCCACTTTTAGATACAGCAGGACGGCACCGAGGGCCGCATCGCCAATCAGCTGGTTGATCACGGCGTGCCCAAGCACGGCCCCAAGCACGGCCCCAAGCACGAAATTATGCTGGGGTTTCACTCCCCCTTTAAGCGCCAGTTTACCGACTTTGCCCTGGGCTAGGCAAAGCCCGGTCTACCCTGTTTCAGGCGATCATTTTGTGAGACAGTATTGCTTTGCAGAGTTAGTCAGGTAACGGCATGGCAAAGGCAGCGTGGGTATTTCCTGGGCAGGGTTCTCAGGCCGTGGGCATGGGCGCAGATCTGGCCACCGTTCCCTTTGCCCAAGAGCGCTTTGCTGAGGCCGAGTCGGTGCTGGGCTGGTCGGTGCTGGATGTGGCGCAAGACGCCGACGATAAGGTCTCAAACACCCTCTATACCCAGCCCTGCCTGTACGTGGTAGAAAGCATTCTGGCCGATTTGCTCAAAGCTAAGGGGCACCAGCCCGCCGTGCTCGCAGGCCACAGCCTGGGTGAGTACGTCGCTCTCTACACGGCTGGAGTCTTTGGTTTTGCCGCTGGGCTGGCTCTGGTGCAGCACCGGGCCGAGCTGATGGCCCAGGCTTCTGACGGCATGATGGCGGCTATGCTGGGGTTTGATGCTGACGAACTAGCGGCCAAAATTGAGGCCACCCCCGGCGTGGTGCTGGCCAATGACAACAACCCTGGGCAAGTGGTGATTTCGGGCACACCGGCCGCCGTCGCCGCTGTGATGGAAGGCGTGAAGGCCAAGCGGGCGGTGAAGCTGAACGTTAGCGGGGCCTTTCACTCGCCGCTGATGGCCGCTGCCGCCGCCACCTTTGAACAAATCCTAGAGCCGATCGCCTTTGCCACCGCCCAGGTGCCGGTGCTCTCCAACGTAGACCCCACCCCCGCCACCGATGGGGCAGTCTTAAAGCAGCGTCTGGTGCAGCAGATGACGGGTTCTGTGCGCTGGCGCGAGATCACCCTAGCGCTGCCAGAGCTGGGCATTGATACGGTAGTAGAAGTTGGGCCGGGGAACGTGCTCACCGGGCTAACCAAGCGCACCTGCCGCGATCTGGCCCTGGCGAACGTAGGCAACCTGGAGCAAGTAGACGGTTTTACGAGCTGAGGGAAACTCTGATTCCACCACCTGCCCATGCATCCAAAATCCCCAATAAAGAATTGCTCTGATGCGCCGCGATCGCGAACCCCCTATCAATCTGCTGTGGTACCACCTGTTCAAATGGTCGGTGGTCAGCCCCATGCTGGGCCTATACTTTCGAGGCCGGGTCTATGGCGCTGACCAGGTACCAAAAACCGGAGGGCTGGTGGTAGTGGCCAACCACGCCAGTGACTTTGACCCACCGCTGCTCTCCGCTGCCGTCCGCCGCCCGGTGTCGTTTATGGCTAAAGAAGAGCTGTTTAAGGTGCCGGTGCTCAGTCAGGCCATTCGCCTCTACGGAGCCTACCCGGTAAAGCGAGGCAGCGCCGATCGCAGCGCCATTCGTGAAGCCCTCAAACAGCTCGATCAGGGTTGGGCCGTGGGCATTTTTTTGCAGGGTACCCGCACTCCCGATGGCCGCATTCCCGACCCCAAAATTGGCGCCGCCCTAATTGCGGCTAAGGCCCAGGTGCCGCTGCTGCCCGTTAGCCTCTGGGGTAGCCACCGCGTGTTCAAAAAGGGTGCTGCGGTGCCCCGCCCCGTGCCCCTCACCATTCGCATTGGTGCCCCCATCGCCCCGCCCCCGACCACCAACCGCGAGGGGCTAGAGGCCCTTACTGCCCAATGCGCCACCGAAATTCACCGCCTGCACGACCTGGGTCGTTAAGCGATGCCCTGCACCGCTCCATCTGGTAGCCTGTAAAAAGTCTGCGATCGCCCCTTCAAGCCCATGAGCCAAGACCTGAAGCAAGAACTCTCAGAAATGCTTGCCCCCGCCGACTGGGCCT
This sequence comes from Phormidesmidales cyanobacterium, assembly GCA_038255045.1. Taxonomy (GTDB): domain Bacteria; phylum Cyanobacteriota; class Cyanobacteriia; order Phormidesmidales; family Phormidesmidaceae; genus Nodosilinea. The sequence continues at coordinate 2,531 of JBBSLR010000059.1, read as the reverse complement.
GGATCAGCCCCCACGCCAATCGCGGGGCTGTGGTGGTGGTTGACCCGCAGCTAGATTTGGTCGAGGTGGGGGTGGCGATCGCCACCGACGATGCCATCGCTGTCAACCGCTGGATTGCCGAGGAGCTGATTACCAAACCCTCACCCTTACAGCTTGAGGCATGGGATCAAGCCGCCAAAAAACAGTTCCATTCGCTCATTGTGCAACCCTTTGTGCTGGTGCAAGCTAACCCCCACCCATGAAAACTGAGGAGCCTAAATCAGAAACAGCGCTTCAGGCCGAAGGCAAAGGTGCAGGCACCCTCTGGGAGACCTTGAGTACTCATAGTCTGGTGCGCTTCCTGCTGTTGTTTGCCAGCGGCTGGGCAACCATTCGACTGTTGGCCTACTTTGATGTGTTGGTAGTGGTGTTTGTTACCGCGACGGTCTTAGCGTTTTTGCTCAACTATCCAGCCACCTGGCTCAGCCAGTGGATGCCGCGCGGGGTAGCCGCTACAACGGTTTTTCTCACCTGCCTAGGGCTAGTCAGTGGTCTTTGCCTCACCCTGGGTATTACGGTGGTGAACCAGGGACAGCAGCTAGCCCTCAGCCTGCAAGACTTTTCTAATTCGGTTGTGCCCTGGCTGGGCAGCGTCGAACGCCTGTTAGAGACCTGGAATTTGCCCGTTGACCTCCAGGGTTTAGAACCGCAACTCCAAAGTCAGGCCGCGACGCTGCTGACGACAGGGCTGGGGCTAATTCAGTCAACCCTGGCAAACCTGGTGTTGGTAATTTTGATTGCAGTCGTGACGCTGTTTATGATGCTGGACGGAGCCAGGATCTGGTGGTGGCTGCTCAATACGCTGCCGATTTACCACAAAGAGCGGTTTAACACGGTCATTCAAAAAAATTTGCTGGGGTTCTTTTGGGGGCGATTGCTGCTTGGTATTATCATCGGCGTCTCTACCTTCGTGGTGTTGTCTATTCTACGAGTACCCTATCCTGTATTTTTAGCCCTGACGGTCGGTCTGTTTGACTTGATCCCTGGCGTTGGCGCAACCTTGGGCATTGGACTTGTTTCACTGCTGCTGCTGTCCAACAGCGTAGGGCTGGCTCTCAAGGTACTGGTGGTGTGTGTCGCCATGCAGCAGGTCGAAGAAAATTTGCTGCTGCCCTACATCATGAAAGATTCCCTAGATATTAACCCCGTAGTAATGTTCTTTGCGCTGATTGTGGGGGCTACGGTGGCGGGGGTGCTGGGCCTGTTTCTGGCGGTGCCCGTGGCGGGGGTGATCATCACCTGGCTCGATATTGATTCGATGCGGGGCAGTTTGAGCGATAGCTCAGAAATTTAGCTGCATTGCGGGTAGATCACCCGATAAGCTAGAACAGCCCTGGCAAACAATCGTTAACCTATGCCCAACGCTGCCCCGACCAACGCTTCGATGCCCCTCGAAAATCGCCTCCGGTTTAGCCAAGCTCCCCGGCCCTGGCTTTACGCCCTGTGGAAGTTTTGGCGACCGCACACGGTTTTCGGCACCAGCCTTAGCGTTATCGGCATCGCCGCCATTGTGCTGGCCGATCTGGGGTGGGGAAACGTCCCCGCGTCAGGGCCACTGCTGGGGGTTATAGGCACGGCCCTAGTCGCCTGCCTGCTGGGCAACCTCTACATCGTGGGGCTAAACCAGCTCGAAGATATTGCTATTGATCGCATTAACAAACCCCACCTGCCCTTGGCTGCCGGAGAATTTTCGGTTACCGATGGCCGCTGGATTGTGGGATTGGCTGGTCTGGGGGCCTTAGGTCTGGCCCTGGTCGGTGGCCCCTGGCTACTGGCGACCGTGGGTCTGAGTCTTGTGATTGGCACCGCCTACTCGCTGCCGCCGGTGCGCCTCAAGCGGTTTCCGTTTTGGGCCTCGGTGTGCATTTTGGCGGTGCGGGGGGCCGTTGTGAACCTGGGGTTGTTTCTGCACGTGAGCGATCGCCTCAGTCTACCCCTCACGGTTCCGGGGCGGGTCTGGGCGCTGACGGCGTTTATCTTGCTGTTTAGCATTGCGATCGCTCTCTTCAAAGATATTCCTGACATTGAGGGCGATCGCCGCTACGGCATCAGCACCCTCTCGCTCAAGCTGGGGCAGCGCACCGTGTTCAATCTGGCCCTGGGCATTCTCACCGCCTGCTACCTGGGCATGGCGCTGGTGGCCCCCTGGCTGGCGGGGGTCAATCAGCTGTTTCTAGCCGGGTCGCACCTGCTGGCCCTCGCCCTGCTGGGGTGGATGAGCCGCCGCATGCCCCGCCCCGGACAGGCCACAACACCGCAGAAAAACCTCGCCTACCCCCAGTTTTACCAGTTCATCTGGAAGCTATTTTTTCTGCAATACCTGATGTTTCCCCTAGCCTGCTGGCTGGCCTAAAGCAAAAAACTATGTACGACTGCATTATTGTCGGGGCTGGCCCCGCCGGAGCCACCGCCGCCTACCACCTCAGCAAAGCGGGCCACCAGGTGCTGCTGCTCGACGCCGCCAAACTGCCCCGCTACAAGCCCTGCGGCGG
>JBBSLR010000058.1:0-9828 GCA_038255045.1 Phormidesmidales cyanobacterium | reverse complement strand
TCACCAGATCGACGGGCGACAGGGGGTTGATCTTATCGGGGTCGCCGCCCAGGTTGACCATGGCGTCGCGCATGGCGGCCAGGTCGACCACGGCGGGCACCCCGGTGAAGTCTTGCATCAGCACGCGGGCCGGGCGGTAGGCGATCTCCCGGCTGGAGGTCTTGTCTGTGAGCCAGTCGGCGATCGCCTGCACATCGGCGGCGGTGACCGATCGCCCGTCTTCGTAGCGCAGCAGGTTCTCAAGCAGCACTTTGAGGCTAAAGGGCAGGCGGCTGATGTCGCCCAGGGTGGCCGCAGCGGCGGGAAGGCTGTAGATGGTGTAAGTGGAGTTGCCGACGGTGAGGTGGGTTTTGGCGTTAAAGCTGTTCACAGGTAAGTAGCTCTCCGGATCGCGACGGGGATCGTGCCTAGCGATTTTAGTACATCCCATACCCTGCTGTGCTGTAGGCTGTGTTGCTAATCGGGCAAGGGGCGCCAATCGGGCAGGGGGTGCTGATCGCGCTCTGATTAGCGGCTGGGGTTAGCGGCTGGGGCCTTTAGAAAATAGCCCGCCAAACAGCGATCGCCTGCCGTTGACCGGTACAGCATCTGGCTTGGCTGGGGCAGTCTCTGTAGTCGCCATTTTGAGCTGCCGCGCATACTTGAGGGCCACGGCGTTGGCGGGGTTGATGCGTAGCGCCTGCTTAAAATGCACCTTGGCCATGCCGGGCAGCTGGTTGAGCAGGTAGGCCTGGCCCATCAGGCAGTGATATCGGCTGTTTTGGGGGTCAATTTTCAGCGCGTCCTTGAGCTCTTGAATGGCGGCCTGAACATTTTTGCCCTTCAGGTACTCCTGGGCGCGGCCATAGTGCCGCTCGGCATAGGCCAGCCCTGGGGATGACTTGTCGCCGGCAGGTGGGTCACCCATGTCGCTAGCCTCAGAGGCTGGCGACATGGGTACGGAGGTGGTAACCATTAGCCCAGTACGCTTTTCGCGAATTACTGGGGCACCCATTTTGCGGCGCAGATACACCAGGTTTAGCTCGCTGAGCTGCTGAGTGTAGGTCTCAAAGTCGGCCAGGGAGACGTATTGGCGATCGCCCAGCCGGTCCACCGCCTGTTCGTAGAACACATCTACCTCGGCTTCGGCGATCGCCAGCAGGGTTTTGCCCTGCTCTGTGGTGGGCCGAATCTGCTCATCGCGGCTGAGGCGGCGCACCTTAAAGCGCAGGATGGCCAGCACCTCGTTGCGGCCCTTGTCTTGCTTGAGGCGCTGGTAGGCGGGGTTGACCAGCTTGGACAACACCTGATCGGCAAACTGGCGCAGCTCCGCCGGCATTTCTTCGATCAAGGCGTCGGGGTGCACCTGTTTAGCCACCGTCCGGTAGCGCTTGAGGATACGGCGCTCATCTGCCGCCACCGACACCCCCAGCAGAGCGTAGGGGTCGGTAAAGCGCTTAAGCCATGCGGGGGAGAAGGCGGCGAGGGGCATTCAGCGACGGGGCGAAGATTTACTGTTTATACGTATTGTCACGGATGAAGGCTGAACACAAACCAGAATCCGGAGGTGAATGCTGATTCTTTATGGTCGGCCTATACTAAATCCACAGAGATTAATCCCAAGTTTAAGCTCTTTAAGTGATCTCTACGGGCAACTGAGGGGAATGGACGATGGTTTTGGCACAGCGTAACCGCCGAACAGCTGTAACCCTGGCATGGCTAGGGGTGCTTGTCCCCGGACTCCACAAATTTTATCTGGGCCAGCACAGATGGGGGATTTTATATCTGCTTTTAGGATTTGCTCACCCGATCTCTAGAGTGGCCTGCGCTGTTGAAGGGGTGATACTGCTGAGCGAGTCACCAGACGACTTTGCCCAGCGCTGGAGCAGGCCAGACTCTACGGCCAAGGGAACTGCTGCTGGTGTGACCTTTAACCCAGCCCAGATCAGCGCTCTGGGCGTCGCCCTGCGGGAGCTAGACACCCTGCGCCAGGAGGGGTTGATTTCGGAACTAGAGTTTGAGCAAAAGCGTCGCTGCCTGCTAGACAAGGTTGCCTAGTGCAGCGTCAAGACTAAAAATTAGGGTTCGAGTAGGTTGGGTGAAACGAAGTGTTCGCGCAGCGTCTCCAGAGGAGAAACCCCAACAGCAGTAAGCTTTGTTGGGTTCCGCTAGCGCTTCACCCAACCTACAAATTGAGGCTTGACAGACCACTAGGTGTAGGTGGGTGAAGTTATCTACTTGTTCCAGTCCGGCTGCTTGAGAATTTAGGGATCAGCAATTCAATAACATCCCAGCGTCATTCCCGCGCAGTGCCTGCCCCCGCGAAGGCGTGGGGCGGGAATCCATCATAGGTCTTCTGCTAACGCCGGTATCTTATTTCAACGCCAGCCCCTTATTGGTCTTTGAATTTAGGTTGGGTCGATTGCAGGCTGTGCGGCTAGAGTTAAGGCATTAACCACAGGCAGGGCAGAATTAGCGGTGTTGAAGCGTTGGCAAGCTCTGAGGGCACAGCTGCATCCCCTAGCTAGTCGGCTGAGCCAAGACCCGGCCCACCGGCTGCGGTCTTACCAGGAAGTCAGGCAGGCCGCTCAGCTGGGTTTTTCTATCGACGTCAACCGGGCTACGGTAGACGACTGGCTGCGGCTGCCGGGGCTGTCGATTCGCCAGGCCCAGGGGCTGGTGCGGCTGCGCCAGGCGGGGGTACAGTTTCACTGCCTAGAGGATGTCGCGGCGGCCCTGGGGGTGGCCCCTGACAGTCTGCGGCCCCTGACCCCGGTGCTATCGTTCTGCTACTACGAGGAGCACAGCGGCACCCTGCCCTCGGTGAGCCTCAACCAGGCGACAGTTCAGCAGCTCTGCGGGCTGCCGGGGGTGCCCCCTGGGCTGGCCCAGGCGATTGTGCAAGAGCGATCGCGCGATGGCCCCTACCGAGACCTGGCCGACCTCCAGCGCCGCCTAGGGCTGACTCCTGACCTGGTGCAGGCCCTGATGTACTACCTGCGTCCCTAGGCGCAGGAGGCAGCAGTCTGTGGCGCAGCTGTGGGACAGACGTAGGAGGACGCAATTATTTGTAAAACCCCTTAGCCTCTTCAAAAATCTCAAACCTCTTAGCCAGCATGAGTTACGCTGCGCTAGCCCATGCTACGTTTAATCCAGCCTCCCTACTTAGCAAAATGATAGGTTGCGATCGCCGGTCAGCTCTCGGCCCCTGATCTAGGGGGCTGGGTCTTGGTCAGGCACCATAACCCCCACAACTTTCGCCTGATGAGGCCAGACGAAACCGCCTCTAACCGCCTCAACCCGGTGTCCGAGGTCTCTAAAAAAGCAACGTGATTGTCTCTGACAAGCAGAGCCACCTGCAAGATCATTGAGTGCCTCAACTACGCCCACACCGAGGGCAAAGACCAGGACGAAATCGTTCACTGGCAGCGGCACTACTCGCAGGAGTAGTAGTTCTGAGTGGTTAAGGACAATGCGGTGAAGGGCGATCAAAGGCGGCCCGTCTCTCGGGTCGAAACCCGTGCGATCGCATCCCCTACCACCCATAGCACCCCAGCCTTAGACTTTCGCGATATTCGCCTCACCTACCACGGCAAAGGCGCGCCGCTGACGGTGATCGACCACATCTCCTTTCGGGTCGCCCAGGGGGAGTTTGTGTCGCTGGTGGGGCCGAGCGGCTGCGGCAAAACCACCATGCGCAGCAGGGTGTCGGGCCTCAACCCCGCCGAAGAGGGGGCGGTTTGTTTCCACGGGCAGCCGATCACCGGGCCGCTGAAAAATATCGGCATCGCCTTTCAAAACCCGGTGCTGCTGCCCTGGCGCAACACCCTCAACGTGCTGCTGCCCCTGGAGGTGGTGCAGCCCCACAAGCGCCGGTTTCGCCAAAACAAAGCCCAGTATGTCGAATCTGCCGAGCAGCTGCTGGCCACGGTGGGCCTCAGCAGCTTTCACCACCACTACCCCTGGCAGCTCTCCGGCGGCATGCGCCAGCGGGCCTCCCTCTGCCGGGCGCTGATTCACCAGCCCGAGATTTTGCTGCTCGATGAGCCCTTTGCTGCCCTCGACGCCTTCACCCGCGAAGAGATGTGGGGGCTAACCCAAAACCTCTGGCAGCAGACGGGCTGCACCGCCCTGCTGGTCACCCACGACCTGCGCGAGGCCCTGTATCTAGCCCACGGGCGCGCAAGGCTGAGACAAATCGCCGATTCATTGCGTCTTCGTCAATAAAGAGCCTCAGCTCATCCATCTTCGACACGCCAGCAGAGCTAGGCGGGGCCAACCTAGCCGCCCCAGCGGGCGACGGCCCTCGGCGGCTGTGGCCGGTGCTGGCCAAGGAGGTGGGTGCTGACCCTGACAGCGTGGAGTGGACCAACGTGGAACCTCAGCTGCGGGAGAGTCTGCTGGCCCAGGGCAGCGCCGACGGCATCTCCTGCTTTTCGATCACCTGTCTGCCGGTGCTCAACCAAAAGCTGGGGCTGCCCCCCGAAGATCTCAATGTTTTCTACTACAACGACCATGGCCTTGACCTCTACGGCAACGCGCTAATCGTGCGCAAAGACTTTTTAGAGGCCCACCCAGAGGTGGTGCAGGGCTTTGTGGCAGCCATTGACCAGGTGGTGGAGGGCTTTGGTCTATCGAGCACCCCCAGCGTAGAAGAGGTGTTTGACGACAGTGCGCTGCCTCCCCAGGGCGATCGCATGCTGTAAATCTGTCAGATCAATCCGCTGTCGCTGCCGCCATCGGGGCATGGCTTCCGCTAAAGTAGGCAACGACACCGCACCTCCGCAACCATGACCACGACCAAACTCAAGCCCGACTGGGCTGGCGACGACCTGCTCTCGCGGCTCGTCAACCGCGCCATTCAAACCCCGGCCCTCTACGCCCTAATGAAGCGCCAGGCCCGCCAGGTGATGATCAAAACCGCCGAAAAGAACAATATCCCCTGGCGGCAAACCTGTATCGATCTCGACACCCCCGAGATGCGCCAGCGTTTAGCGGCGTTGACCAACCCAGAGCTGGTCTACCCCGACTATTACCAGGTGCCCTTCCACGCCTACAGCGAGGGCAATCTGTGCTGGCAGGCCGCCTTTGAGGCCGCCCCCGCCACCTACGCCATGGCCTTGCGCATTTGGCCCCAGGAAGACATGTCCTGGCAAGCGGCCCAGGCCCGCCTGCGGCAGAGCTTTCTGGCGGTGCTTGAGGCCCACGGCCCCGCCCAGGTGAATGACGTTCTCGATCTGGGCTGCTCGGTGGGCATTTCAACCCTGAGCCTGCATCGCCACTACGCCCAAAAGCATTCTCCAGCAGCTCGCACCGTGGGGCTAGATCTCTCGCCCTACATGCTGGCGGTGGCCCAGGCCCAGGATGCCCAGGGCGAGATCGCCCAGTGGGTGCATGCCGCCGCCGAGGCCACGGGCTTTGCCGACGGCTGCTTTGATGTGGTGACCATGCAGTTTGTCGCCCACGAACTGCCCCGCACCGCCACCCAGGCGATTTTTGCCGAAGCCCTACGGGTGCTGCGACCCGGCGGTGCCCTGGCCCTGGTGGACAACAATCCTCAGTCGCCCGTGATTCAGGCGCTGCCCCCAGTGCTCTTTACCCTGATGAAAAGCACCGAGCCCTGGAGCGACGACTACTACACCTTTGATTTGGCGGCGGCACTGCGGGCTGCCGGGTTTGAGTCGCCGGTGACAGTGCCTAGTGATCCTCGGCATCGGACGCTGGTGGCGAGGAAGGGGGAGTAAAGGGCGGAGATGGAGGATTAGGGAAATAGGGCTGGGAAAATGCAGGTACTATAGAGTGAACGCTGAATAGGGCAATGGCGTAGCCTGATGGGGTTCTCAGTGGCAGAATTCTGGGTTGCGGGTTGGCGATTGGCGCAGCTTTAGTAACGACAGGGAAAAACCATGGGTGAATGGCTCGATCACAGTGTTTTAGTCGATGTCGATGTACCGGTGGAAACCTCCTGGGATTTGTGGTCTGACCTGACGCAAATGCCGCTTTGGATGAAGTGGATTGACTCGGTAAAAATCTCTGAGGCCGACCCCGACATCTCAGAATGGAAGCTGGCTTCGCGCGGGCTAGAGTTTACCTGGCGCTCTAAAATCACCAGCCTGGTGCCTCACCAGATTATTCAGTGGGAGGCGATCGACGGGCTGCCCAACCGGGGGGCAATTCGCTTTTATGATCGCAAAGAGGGCGGGTCTACCGTTAAGCTCACGGTGTCGTACTCGGTGCCCGCTGTGATCAAATGGATGGACGGGCTGTTTTTAGGTCGCCTGGTCGAGGCTACCCTGCAAGACGACCTTAACCGCTTTCGCGACTACGCCACGGCGGCTAAGCAGTCCCCCTCGGCCTAGGCGCTATGGGCCTGACGGCAGAGCAGCTCCCCCTCCTGGCGGCAGGCTTTCACCAGAGCTGGCAGAGGTTGACCGATGCCCTGAGGCCACTGCCCGGAGGACAGCGCATTCACTACGCCACCCTGCTGCTGACCCGGCTGATTGCCGTGGCGGCGCTGCAACAGCGGGGCTACCTGGGGGGCGATGAGTGGTATCTGCACAACCAGTTTGGCCAGAGTCAGCAGCGCGAGCTGGACAGTTTCTTTGGGCAGGTGCTTCAACCCCTCTGCCAGCAGGGCTTTACCCTACCTGTAGAAGAACGCTCTCCGGCCTTTGGCCAGCGGTTTGGGGCGCTGCCGTTTTTGCCCACGGGGCCATTTCGCTTTACTGAGCTAGACCAGCGCTGGGGCCATGTGCCCTTGGTCGATGGGGCCTTTGAGCCAGCCCTCAACTGGCTGGCTGACCTGGCGGCAGCGGCCCCGACTGGGCTAGATGCGGGCCTGGGGGCGCTGCTGGAGCAGGCGGTCAATGGCCGTGGTGGGGTAGCTTTGGCGACGCCAGAACCGCTGCTGGGGGCGCTGTGCGATCGCACTATTCACGCCACCCTGCTCGACCGAGGCGAAGCGCTGACCGGGCGTCGCCACCCCTCTACCGACCTGCTGTTGCCAGCCCTCTCCTCTGCCCAGGCCGGGGCGCTGCTGGCAGAACTCGGCCAGCTCACGCTGCTTGACCCCGCCTGTGGGTCAGGCCGCTTCTTGGTGGCGGCGCTAAATCAGCTGGTGGATTTAGCCCAGGGGTTGAGGGCGATCGCAGCCCCTGGCTCCACCAAACACCTCCCCGACTGGGCCAAACCTGCCGCCAGTGGGTCTACCCTGGGCCTCTACCAGCACTTTGCCAACCATGCCCTCTACGGCCTCGACCTGTGGCCCCCGGCGGTGGAGCTAGCCCGGCTGCGGCTGTGGTTGCAGGGGGTGCAGCACACCACCCAACCGGCGGAGCTGACCACCCTGCCCGACCTAACGCTGACGGTGCTGGCGGGCAATGCCCTAGTGGGCCTAGTGCAGGTAGAGGATGAGCGGTTTGACCAGGTGCCGCCCAAGCGGGGAGCGAGGGCAAAAGCTATCCAACCAGAGGCTCCCCTCCAGGGCAATTTGCTCCAGCCGCTGATCGCCGACAGCTACCAGTCGGCCCTGGCTGAGCGCCAGGTGCGGCTGGAGCACTACCGCAGCCAGACCCAGATCTTAGCCGAGGTGGGCAGCGTGCCCGCCTACGCCCAGGCCGACTTTTTGCGCGATCGCATCGACGAGCTCAACGCCATTGCCCAGGGCAAGCTCACCCAGCTGCTGTGGAGCGAGTGTAGCCAGCAGCTGAGCCTGCGGGTGCCCGACCCCAGGGGCGATCGCCCCACCCGCCCCGTCAGCCCGGCCGATGTCAATGCCGCCCAACCCTTCCACTGGGGGTTTTATTTTCACGGGCTACTGCGCGATCGCGGCGGGTTTGACATCGTGCTCGGCCACCTGCCGCGCGGGGCGATCGAGGCTACCCAGGCGAGCTTTGTCGAGCAATATGCCCCTCTATTTGAGCAAAAGCAGGTGGCCCCCTCAACCTTCTTGCACAACTATCGCGAGGTACTGACCATCGACCCCGACCTCGCCCAGGCCTGGGCCGAGTATCGGGGCCAGTTTACCTGGCTGAGCAACTACCTGCGCCGCTCTGAGCATTACCCCCACAGCAGCCAGGCAGGCGAGGGCCAAAATCAGGGGCGACTCTACTGGTCGCGGCTGTTTCTAGAGCGCAGCCTACAGCTGTTGCGCCCCGGTGGCCGCTGCGCGGTGGTGCTCGACCCCTTTTGGCCCCAGGGCAACAGCGCCCCCCTGCGCCACTGGCTAGAGCGCCAGACCCATCTGGCCACCGTGCTCGACCTGTCAAACCACCAAGGGCTATGGCCCCATGCGTCCGCTCGCACTACCCTCTGCGCCCTGTGGCTACACCATCAGGGGCCGACCCCTGGCAGCCCCTACGCCGCCTACGCCAAAGACTCTGCCCTAGACCCGACGGCCCTGGGGGAGGTGCTGCAACGCGTCATCGACACGGCGAAATAGGGCGGGTAAATCGGCAGAATTATCAATCACCAGGTCGGCCCGGTTGACTTTTTCGGCCAGGGGCATCTGGCTGCGAATGCGAGCGTCGGCCTGCTCGTTGCTGAGGCCGTTGCGCTGCATCAGCCGCTGGCGCTGATCGGCCAGGGCGCAGGTCACCACCCAAGTTTCGCTCACCTGGTCGGTTAGGTTGGCCTCAAACAACAGCGGAATCACCTGCACCACCACCGGAGCCTGGGAGAGTGCAGCCATGGCCGCCCCAAAGCACCGCCGCACCACGGGGTGAATCTGCTGCTCTAGCCAGGTTTTTTCGGCGGGGTCATGAAAGACAATTTCCCCCAGCTGGCCTCGGTTTAGATTGCCATCGTCGTGAATCAGATCTGCTCCGTAGCGAGCCACAATGGCGTCTAAGGCTGCCGACCCCGGCGCCACCGCCCGCCGCGCGTAGAGATCGGCATCTAGCACCGGAATCTGATACCGCTTCACCAGATAGTCTGACACGGTGGATTTGCCCGTGGCGATGCCCCCGGTTAGCCCTATGATACGCTGGCCCATGCGGCGATCGCCTCCGTTAGCCCGTCTAAGGTGTACTCGCGTGGCTCAATATCGACCCGGCCCAGCAGCCGGTGGCAGGTGTCAGAGGTCTTGGGGCCAATGGAGGCGATCGCCACGCTGTCTAAAAGGCTTCGCCACTGGGAACCCAGTCCCTGTTCTAGCAGCTGAGTCGTATGAACCACTGTTTTAGAACTGGCGAAGGTGATCACATCCACCCGACCCGACCTCAGCGCCTGGATGGCCTGGGGATCGGGAAACTCTGGACAGCCCGACTCGTAGGCCGCCACCTCCACGACATCCGCCCCGGCAGCGGTGAAGGCCTGCACCAGCACCTCGCGACCGCCGCTCTCGACCCTGGGGAACAGCAGCCGCTGTCCCGCTACAGTTTCGGGAAAATTTTCAACCATAGAATCGGCCACGTAGTCGGGGGGCACAAAGTCGGGCACCAGCCCCCGCCTTCTCAGCACCGCCGCTGTCTTGCGGCCCACCACGGCAATTTTCAGTCCGCTTAAGGCCCGCAGATCCTGCCCCTGATCCAGCAGCCGATCTATAAAGAAATTCACCGCGTTGGCCGAGGAGAGCATTAGCCAGGAAAAGGTGGCGAGGGCGGCGATCGCCCCGTCTAACCCCTGCCATCTCGACGGTGTCCGCATCTCCAGGGCAGGCAGATCCACCACCGTCGCCCCCTGGGCGGTGAGCAGGTCGGCGAAGGCGCTCGATTGCTCCGTAGCGCGGGTGATCAGGATGGTCTTGGAAGCGAGTGGATGGGTAGATGGGGGGCGGGGGGGTTGGGTGGACGGGGGGATGGGTGACGAGGTCACCGTAGGGGCAGACCTACGTGTCTGCCCTAAACTGGG
>JBBSLR010000057.1:0-9948 GCA_038255045.1 Phormidesmidales cyanobacterium | reverse complement strand
GCACCCGGCGCACCGAGGCCATCGCCCGCTGGTACTCGTCCATGATTTCGCTCAGCTGGGTAAAGGGCCACAGCAGCCGCTGCACGATAAACACCATAAAGCCGTAGGTGCCCGCCGTCAGGGTGCCGTCGGCCACCGCCATGCCGCCCAAATACAGCATGGCGGTAAAGCCCACCAAAATCACAATCCGAATCAGCGGAATGAAGGCGGCGCTAAGGGCGATCGCCCGGCGGTTGCTAAACCGGTAGGCATCGCTGTCTTGGGCCACGCGATCGCGCTCATAGCCCTCCGCCGTAAAGCTTTTGATCGTGGCGATCCCCGAAAGATTATTGGCCAGCCGCCCGCTGATCAACCCCGCCTTGTCGCGCACCTCGGCGTAGCGCGGGGCCAGCCGCCGCTGAAAGGCGATCGATCCCCACAGCACAAAGGGAATCGGCAGCATGGCAAACCACGACACCCCTGGAGCCAAGATTAAGAACGTGGCCCCCACCCACAGCACCGTGGTAAAAAACCGCAGCAGGTTGTGCACCCCCGTATTCAAAAACCGCTCTAGCTGGTTAATGTCGTCATTGAGAATTGACAGCAGGCTGCCCGTGCTGCGGTCTTCAAAGTAGCTGAGATCCTGGCTTTGCAGATGGCTGTAGGTGTCGAGGCGCAGGTCGTGCTGCAGGTTTTGGGCCAGGTTGCGCCACAGCAACGCATAGATGTACTGGGTCAGCGACTCCAGACTCCAGATCAAAAACGTCAGCCCCGACAGAACGGCCAGTTGTCCAGGGATGCTGACGATCCCCACCCGCGCAATCAGCGAGCTTTCGTTGTTGGTCACCACGTCAATGGCGATGCCGATTAGGTAGGGCGGGGCCAGGTCAAAAATGGTATTGAGAATGGAGTTGATCACCGCTCCCCAAATCTGCGGTCGATAGTTTTGCCCGTAGCGAAACAGCCGCTGTAGAGGATGCCGCACCGATTGAATACTGGCCATAGATGCCCTAACTGCAAAGCCTCAAGTGTAACCAACCTAATACCTATTTCGGTATTGGCTACCATGGAGCTAACCCCTCCAGGTAGAGCAATCTATGGAACTCGTTTTACCCCCTGAGCTAGAGCAACTGGTGCAGCGCCAACTCGAGCGCGGCCCCTATCAAACACCTCTGGAAGTATTGCTAGCCGGGGTACAACTGCTAGAATATCGGGCCCAGTCCGCTGGTGACGGCGTCTACGGGGAGCTAGACGCCAGCTTGAATTTCGTCCCCCGCACCGAGGCTGAAATGGTGCAGCAGAGCCTAGAGGTTTTAGCCCAGTACGACGGCAATGGTATTCCCCAAGATCAAGTTGAAGCTTGGGTCAGTAACCTAGGCACAGACAAAGAACAGCCATGCCCTCAGTAGTTTGGTCACGAGCGGCCCTTCGCGATCTTGAGAATCAGTATCAGTTCTTGAGAATCAATAACCTAGATACCGCCGCCAAGGCTTTACAGGCTATCGTCAACGCTGGGAAGAGCCTTGCACCAGCTCCTCAGCGAGGGACACCAGTGGCCGATACGCCCGGCTTGAGAAAACTTCAGGTGAGATTTGGAAAATTTGGCTATGTACTCCACTACGCCCTTGTAGACGGTGAAGTTCTCATCCTGAGGGTCTACCACGGACGGCAATCGCGTCCATCCTAGCGGTCTGTCCAGCTTACATCTAAGGTCAAAGCATAGTAGGGTTCAGGCCGCGATGGCCCTTTGGCCGGTCTTTGACCATCGCACCCTACAGCACCCGCAGTACACTGGCCACACTGTGAATTTCCCCATACTCCCGCAGCTCATCCAGCGCCGTCTGAAAATTCGCCTCCGTCACCTCGTGACTCACAATCACAATCTCCGCCCGCGTCTCGTGCTGGCCAATCTGCACAATCGACTCCAAACTCACCTGGTGACGGCCAAAACAGGTGCCCAGCTTGCCAATCACCCCCGGCGCATCCTCCGCCAGCAGCCGCACATAAAAGCGACTGACAATATCGGCCATGGGGCTGACCTTGCAGTAGTGCTGATGACTACAGGCCAGCAGCGGGTTGGTGGCTTCAGGCGTCGTCCCCGCCCGCAGGTTCGCCGCCAAATTTAGCAGGTCAGACACCACCGCGCTGGCCGTTGGCCCCTCTCCAGCCCCTGGCCCAAAGAACATTACCTGACCAATCGGGTCGCCCTCGATCAGAATGGCGTTGTAAACATCGTTCACCGAAGCCAGAGGATGGCTCACGGGCACCAAGGTAGGGTGTACCCGCAGCTGCAATTGATCCAGCGCCTGATCCGAAGTCTCGTCAAACTCTCCGTCGCGGCGGGCGATCGCCAGCAGCTTGATCACAAACCCCAGCCGCTCAGCGTAGGCAATATCGGCGGCGGTGACATGGCGAATTCCCTCGCTATACACCTCCGACAGCTTAATCCGGCCCCCAAAGGCCAGCGACGCCAAAATCGCGATCTTGTCGGCGGCATCTAGCCCGTCCACATCGGCGCTGGGGTCGGCCTCGGCGTAGCCCAGGCGCTGGGCATCAGCCAAAATTGCCTCAAAGTCGCCCCCCTCCCGCTGCATGCGGGTGAGAATGTAGTTGGTGGTGCCGTTGATGATCCCCGTCACCGCGCGAATGCGGTTCACCCCCAGGGCCTGCTTCAGCGGCTGAATCACCGGAATGCCGCCCCCGACCGCCGCCTCCAGCAGCACGTAGACCCCCGCCTCGTTGGCGGCGGTGAAGATCTCATCGCCGTAGCGGGCAATCACCGCCTTGTTGGCCGTCACCACATGCTTGCCCTGGGCGATCGCCTTGAGAATCAGAGATCGCGCTGGCTCCAGCCCCCCCATCACCTCCACCACGGCATCAATGGTAGGGTCGCTAACAATGCTCTCCAGGTCGGTGGTGAGGCGATCGCCATCAATCGCCACCGAGCGGGGCTTATCCAAATTCCGCACCCCCACCCTGGCCAGCTCGATCTGACCCACTAGGGGGTGGCGATGGGCCGGGTCGAGCAAAATCTTGGCCGTTCCTGCCCCCACCGTTCCCAGCCCCAGCAAACCGACACGCATCACCAATGGCTTTCCTCTAACTGCGATCGCTATGCCCAATTGTAAAGGGATTGCTGCCCCCCTTGGCGACCGATGCCGCCAGCCCTAGAAAAACTGCCTAGGCCATACCCCTGATACAGAGGTAATGGTTCCGGTTGAGCTTCCCCTTGACCTAAGCAACGCCTTCTCAGTATCAGCCAGTCGCGTCAAGCTCATCGGGGCCAGATATAGCCCAGGTCATCGATCGCTAGGGGCGTATTGGGGAAGTCGCGCTGGGTAAACTGGCGCACTAGAATTACTCCGCCGAAATGGTCATCTAAGTAGGGCACGCCGTTGCGGTCAAGGGCCACGGGAATGATCCGCCCGCCGACAAAATTGCCCTGGGCGTCAAGGTCAGTCTGCAAAATCAGCGAGGTGCCCAGGGGGCCAACCGTAGACAGGCTGCGGTAGCCGACAAAGTTGCCCAGCGAGTAGGCGATCAGCTTGCCGTTGTAAAGCTCAAGGGCGCGGGGCACGTGGGGGCCGTGACCCAGCACCAGGTCGGCCCCGTGGTCAATTACGGTGCGAGAAAACTGCACCACATTGCCGCGATTTTCAGAGAAAAAATACTCGGTCTGGTCGCGGGTGACGGTGGCATCACTGCCCTCCTTGCCCGCGTGGAAAGAGACGACAACGATATCGGCCTGGGCTTTGGCGGTTTGCACCAGGGCGATCGCCCCCTCCAAATCCTGCACCCTGTTGTGATAGCTGTAGGTGCTAAACCCGATGAAGGCTACCGTCAGCCCCTGGGCCTCGACGTACAAAATCTCGTCTTTGCGGCCCACGGCCCGCATGCCCGCCGCTTCGATGTGGGCGATGGTGTCGTTAAACCCCTGCTCAAAAAAATCGAAGGAGTGGTTGTTGGCCACGCTGAGCACGTCAAACCCAGCCTCTTTGAGCACGCTGGCATACCAGGGCGGGGTGCGAAAGGCAAAGGTATTGCCCCGGCTGGTGTCTTTAGCGCTGTGGGGCACCTCGGTCAAGGTGCTCTCAAAGTTGCCAAAGGTAAGGTCGGCCTCGCCCAGGTGGTATTGAATGCCGCGAAACAGGTACTGCCAGTCGCTGGGCAGACGGTAGCCCCGGTAGTCGGTGCCGGGAATGATGTCGCCCACGGCTTTGAGGGTGAGGGCAACGGGGGCGACCTGCTCCCGTTGCGCCGGGGCCAGGGGCACTACCGCTCCTGCAGCCAGCCTTGACGTCACAGCGGTTGGGGCAGACTGGGAGCTATCAGCCCCTGACTCAGCAGGCACCGCCGCCACGGGTGCAGGCTGCTGGCTGGAGTGCCACTGGGTGACCCCAGCGGTCAGGCTAAACCCTAGGGCAACAGCCGCCGACAACGCCGCCCATCGTCGCTGGCTATGGGTCGTAGGGGGGCGCGGCAGACTCTGATCGCGGCTCTCGGCAACTGGCGCGGCGGCGGATCTAGCAGCTAAGTCGATGGCGGGAGCTATGGTCTTCCCAGGCCGTGATCGCTGGCTACCCCCTGCCTGGGAAGGAGTAAATGGAGGAACAGAAAGCACCGGCGCTGCGGCCCCAGGCCCTAAGCTCTCCATGCTAATGTCGTGCTGCCAGCGGTTGAGCAGGCGTTTTTCGGTGCCGTCGAGCACTTTGAGGTGGGTGATGTCGGCCAGCCCCAGGGCCGCGACCCCTGTGCAAAGGCTAGGTAGGCAGCGCTCTAGCTGGGACAGTTTGGGCGCGGTGAGAAAGACGTAGAGGGTGCGATCGCGCCGCGACACCTCAACCTTGATTTGGGGGTCGTTGAGGGTTGTGGCCAGGCGATGGGCGATGGTCATCAAAGACCGGCCCTCAGGGGCGATCGCGCCCGCCTCCCCAGCCTGGGCCTGCGACCCACTCGACTGTTGAACTAGATCTGTATCAGTCACCGATAAAAAGCCGTCCTGCGCTCCGCTACGCCAGATCATAGCGCCAGAGCGGCCTCAAGGCTCATTTTGGCCAGATCTGACCATTCTGCTTCGACAAAACACAAAAAGCTCCGCTAGCACTGGGCTAACGGAGCAACTGTGGGTAAACGAGAAACGCTAATCAGGATAGGTAACGTTTAGGAACTCCGGCCCTGTCTTGTATACAGAGCCATTGGGTTTGGGGAGCGATCTACAACCGAGACGACTTAATGTCGCGGTAAAGACCTTTACGCCGGGCCTTGGGCCGACCCGGCAGTGCCACCCCCACTAGGCCAAGCAGTCCCAGGGCCGACTTAGCTCCAGGTCTAGGAACCGTCGCCTGGGGCTGATCGACCGCAGGCTGCTGGGGCTGCACCGGCTGACGATATTCAGCACCGGCCAGAGACAGCAGACCCGCCACAATAAGCGCGCTCAGGTGATTGAGCGAATGATCAATCGCAGGCACTTCGTAATGGGTGGTGAAGGTTCTCACCAAAAACCAGACAAACAACCCAACGCAGATCAGCAGCGCAATGGCGTTGATCGCCGGGCTATTGGCAAAGGTGTAGATCGCCCCACCAGTGGGGCCGTCGATCGCCCCCTCAAACTCTTCAAAGGTAGAAAACGGGCTAGACATGGCACTTGCTCCTCAAAGTTTCTAGCATTTTGGCCAGGAGTTTAGACAGATTGGCTACTTGGGCACTACCGAGGTCATAGGCATGACAACGCGATCAGCATGGCCATTTTTCTCAGACAAAATAGAATACTCTGGATAGCCCTCCATGCCGAAGTCAGCCAGGTCTAGACCGGCAATTTCTTCAGCCTCAGACACCCGCAGCAGGCCAAGCTTCTTCAGCACAAAGCTCACCCCATAGCCTGGAATAAAGCCCAAAAGCACCGCAGCAATCACTGCGCCCACCAGCTGCCCCCAAAAATTGATCGAGGGAATGCCCTCGGGCTGCGGGTAGCCCGCCGCAAAAATGCCCACCATCAGCGAGCCAAACATGCCGCAGTAGCCGTGCACCGCAAAGGCACCCACCGCATCGTCGATGCCCGCTTTTTCGACAGCACTGCCCACAAAGGGCATGGTGTAAGCCCCCACAAACGCGAGCAGAATCACGATCGGAGGGCTGTAGATATCCATCGCCGCCGCCGCCGAGATAATCCCCGCCAGACCACCAGAAATGGTGTAGAACGGGTCAGCCTTAGACCCCATGTAGGCCCCGACCAAACCCGCCGACAGAGCCAGAGTGGTGTTGACCCCAATAGAGGCCAGGGTCATGGGCGTACCGTAGATGGTGATCTCCCCAGTTTGGCCGGGGGTAAAGATCACGCAGGCGGCCAAAAAGGCGTAGAAGCCAACAAAAATCAGCATTAGCCCCACCATGGTGAGGGGCAAATTGTGGGGCATGATCACCCTTGGGTTGCCCTGGGCATCGAACTTGCCAATGCGGGGGCCAAGGTTGATCAGCACCCCGAGGGCAAAGAAACCCGCCACCGCGTGGAGCAACCCCGAGCAGCCAAAGTCGTGGTAGCCCAGCTGGGTAAACATCCAGCCGTAGGGGTTCCAGCCCCAGGAGGCAGCCACTACCCAGGTAAACGATCCTAAAACAATGGCCAGAATGGCGTAGGCCCCAACTCTGATGCGCTCAATCACCGCCCCCGAGAGAATCGAGGCCGTAGTCATGGCAAACAGGGCAAAGGCAAACCAAAATACCCCGGTGAGGTTGTCAGAAAGGTTTGGCCCCAGCGCCGGCGACCAGGGATAAGAGGCCTGCACCAGGCCCAACACATCGCCCACCACCCCCTCAGAGGCCGGGTCAGTCCAAGGCCCGACCACGCCACCCTGGAAGGGAAACAGCGGAAAGGCGTTGTAAACCCACCAGCCGAAGAAGAAGAAGGTCAACCCCACCAGCGACAGGGTCATCAGATTTTTGACCATGGTGGCCAAGACATTTTTAGAGCGGGCCGCGCCACCCTCATAGGCCAAAAAGCCCACGTGAATCAGCAACATCAGCACAGAGGCCCAGTAGTAGTAAGACTCTGCAACAAACGTTGCCAAAAATTCTTGCGATTCAGGAGACATAGATTACTCCTAGCTGTCAGTTAATGGGTACAGAGAACTTGAAAAAATGAAACGACCAACTCGCGCAGATAGCAAGCGGGCACCAGGCAAGCAAACCAAATACGTCGATAAAATCGACCCATTCAAGCAGATAAACTATGTCGAGGCAGAAATATCTCAGCTAGTCTAAACACAAATCCAAAACCCTAGGCTAAACCCAGGATTAATAATCAAGCTGTCTGAGTTTTCTCAATTAACTTGTTATGTCAAGAGTGTGCAACGCAATTTAGGGATGGGCTGTAGCCAGCGATACTGAACTACCGTTGAAGGGTTGAATGACATCCCAGAAGTTTTTGATTTGTGAATTAGCTAGGTGCAGTTCTAACATTGGCTGGCCCGCAATGGGGTGGTGCCACATCAAGACAGAAATCTTCGCCACTTGAGCCGGAACAGCCTGGTGCAGGGGCAGGGGACAGAGGCGATGGGGTGCCCGAACGGTGGCCTGGGCGGCTAAGGCGGGCAAGCTTGCGCTCGGTAAGGTGATTGCCGCCATCCAGGCTAGCTGGGTGACCCAGAGCTGTAGGTTGAGGGGCGCGATCGCCTGATCTAGCGGGCCGGGGTAGGTAAGGCGAAAGTTGCGATCGCCCAACCGCAGCACCGCACAGGCCTCGCCCTCCAGTTCTGTCTCCAGCGACTGAAACGGGGCCAGATGATCGACCACCTCGCCGAACAGCGCTCTTACCGCCACCAAGCCATCGGCCCCTGCCATATCCCAAGGCTGTGAAATCGTAAATTCGCTCATGCTCGCACCCGGCTTTTGGTCGGATCAAAGGCCGCAAGACTGCCTACAGTGGCCCTAACCCGCCGCTTTAAACCATCCAACAGCCCCACCTCTACTACCGTGCCAGCATTCGCAAATTCTGGCACGACCTGGGCCAGGGCAATGCTGGCGTTGAGAATCGGCGAAAACGTGGCGCTGGTGATCTGCCCTACCCGCCAGCGTTCCCCCGCGGCAAACACCGGCTGCCCTTGGGCGGCGACCTCTGGCCCCTCTAACACCAGCCCCACCGCCACTCGGGGGGGATGCAGGCGAATGGCTTCCAGCGCCGTTTTGCCGATAAAGTCAGGCTTCTTGATCGCCACCGCCCAGCCAATGCCCGCCTGGTAGGGCGAGGTCAGGTCATCAAACTCATGGCCCATGGCCAGCAACCCGGCTTCGATCCGGGCGCGATCGAGCGCCTTCATGCCCAGGGGCAGCAGGCCCACAGGTGTCCCTGCTTGCAGGAGAATTTCCCACAGCGCCGCGCCATCCTGGGACGGCACAAACAGCTCGTAGCCCAGCTCCCCGGTGTAGCCCGTGCGGGAGATCAGCACCGGAATAGTTTGAATATGAGATTCTAAAAACCGAAAATAACCCAGGGCTTCAACCTCTGGCACCAGGGTTTTGAGCAGGTCGCGGGAGAGGGGGCCTTGTAGGGCAAGGTTGTGGAACTCTACTGCGTCTACTGCCACCGACCAGCCTTTTGCTTGGACGATCTGCCTGAGCCAAGCTGCATCGGTGTCGCAGTTGCCCACGTAGCGGTAGTGGCTGGGGCCAAAGCAAAACACAATACCGTCATCGACGATGCCGCCGTGGGGGTTGAGCAGGCAGCCGTAGGCTCCCTGCCCCGCCGCGACTTTCTCTAAATTGCGTGAGAACGCATACTGCAACAGGGCAAAGGCATCTCTACCTTGGATCTCGAATTTGCGCAGCGCCGAGAGATCCATCAGCGCTGCCCGCTGGCGCAGCGCCCAGTATTCGGCCTGGTCGCCCTGGTGGGCAAAGGTTTGGGGCACCCAAAAGCCGTTGTACTCGGCCAGATCATCGGTGAGCTGGCGAATGCTGGGGGTGAAAGCGCTGTCTTGGGTCATGCGCAGGGGCAAATCTGCCGCCACCCGCCGCCCCATCGCCCGCGCAAAGCGCTGCCCCGCTGCGTAGATACGCACGTGGATTGGCGTGGGCTGCCAGCCGTTAGCCGGGTCAATGTCGTCGGGGCAGGCGGAGCTGGCGCAGAGCAAATCTTGGTGGGCCAGCAGCAGCACGTAGTCGCCGGAGCGCGAGAGGGGTTCTTCAAAGCCGACGTTGCCGTGGCCATCGACACTGGTGTTGTAGAAAAAGTTGAGCGCGGGCCAGCCGGGGCGGGGGGCAATGCCGTAGGGGGCCAGCACCCGGTTGAAATTGTCGCTACAGCTGGGGTGGCCGGGGTAGCCCGCATCTTCATAGTAGCGGGCGGTGCAGGCGAGCAAAAAGCTGTCGTGGTGGCCACAGGTGTCTTGGATCACCTCCGTCAATGGCTGCATGGCCTGGGAGAAAAGTTTGCTAGGTAGCCCCACCTGGGGGACGGCTAACCCAGTCAGGGTACGAGTAACCGTGGCATCGAGCGGATCACTGTAGTTCTCGCCGCCAAAGGCCAAGAAGTCGGAACATTGAGAACCAGCGACATCGATGATTTGGATGAATTGGCCAGCGGTGACGGGGTAGACAACAGCCTCCCCTGGCGCAATCCGGTACTCGGCCACTACCTCACCCAAGGGCGGCGGTATGTCGGTGAACGGTTCTATCTTTAGAATCTTTAGTGCAGTTGTCATAACCAGATTGCACCAGAGGCGCTTGCTTGCCGCAGTGGTGCAGACTACCGAACTCAGACTATTGAGGAGCCAGATGCCGCTGCCCACGGCCCAATCTTGGCAGACAACAGCAATGACCTGGCCCCTTTGCCAGAGTAACCGTCCCTCAGCGAGCGTTTTAAGCTAAGGAGAGCGGTTCATGGTGATCTGCCAGCGGGGCATCCTGCTCGGGTTCCGATTGGGGACGTAAGGAAGGGGTGGGCTGGTTTAACCGAGTCGCCGCACAGGCTTGACT
>JBBSLR010000056.1:0-10072 GCA_038255045.1 Phormidesmidales cyanobacterium | reverse complement strand
AGAGGCGATCGCCCATCAGGTCATGAGCCAGCTAGAGCTGCGCCGCAGCCTCAAGGCCCAAGCTCAAATCATGGCCGAGCGAGAGCAGACCGAAATTGAGTACCGCGATTTATTTGAAAACGCCATCGAAGGTCTCTACCGTACTACCCCAGGCGGCAGCTACCTGAGGGCTAACCCGATGATGGCTCAGATCTTTGGCTACGACTCAGCCGACCAGATGATTGCTCAGGTGACGAACATTGAGCAGCAGCTCTATGTTAGACCGAGCAATCGACGGCGGTTTATGCGCCAGGTTGAGTTAAAAGGACGGATCTCAGCGTTTGAATCTCAGGTTTATCGCCAGGACGGAGAGATTATTTGGATCTCTGAAAATGCCCGTCTGGTATACGATGCCGAGGGCACCCCTGGGGGCTACGAGGGCAGTATTACTGACATCAGCGATCGCAAGCGCACCGAGCAGCGGCTACAGGCCCAATATGCGATCGCCCGCATCTTAGCCAAAGCAGCCACCCTCGAAGGCGCAGCGACCAAGATCTTGCAGGCCATCTGCGGCAGTCTAGACTGGGCCACCGGCGAACTCTGGCTAGTCAATCCGCCCGGTAGTGGATTGCAATGTCTCTCTAGCTGGTGCCGCCGCCAGCCCCGCCTGGAAGAATTTGCTCAACTCACACAGCATTTGCCGCTCTCAACCGGCATCGGCATTCCCCAGCGAGTGTGGCAGCAAGCCGCCCCCAATTGGATCAGCGATGTCCCCAAGGCAGACTATTGCCCTAGGGCTGGCAGTACAACTAAAGCCGGTCTACGCAGCGCCTTCGGCTTCCCGATCATCTACAAAGACAAGGTGATGGGAGTCATGGTGTTTTTTAGCACCCACATACAGCTCCTAGATCGAGATCTCGAGAACATGCTGATGGCCGCCGGGAACCAGGTGGGCCAGTTGATCCAGCGCAAGCAGGCCGAGCAAGCGCTGCAAGAGAGTGAACGACGCTTCCGCACCCTGTCACGCTTTGCCCCCGTAGGGATTTTTCTCACCAATGCTGAGGGGCAGTGCACCTACGTCAATGACCGCTGGTGTCAGGTGGCTCAACTTCAACCTGAGCAGGCCTTGGGTTATGGCTGGTCAGCAGCCGTTCACCCCCAAGACCAGCCGCGAGTGCAGGCCGAATGGCACCGGGTGGTCCAGACTCGCGCAGAGTTTGCCCTAGAATTTCGGTTTACAGGCCAGGATTTTGCCGGCCAGGATGATACCGTCGCCTGGGTGTTTGCTCAAGCCATGCCGCTGCTCGATGGCGATCACCAGCTGAAGGGCTTTATCGGCACCATCAGCGATATTACCGCCCACAAACAAGCTGAGATCAAGCTACAAAATCAAAATTTGGCGCTAGAGCAGGCCAGACAGGTCGCTGACCGGGCCAATCAGGCCAAAGGCGACTTTTTAGCCACTATGAGCCATGAAATTCGCACTCCCATGAATGCGGTTATTGGCATGACTGGGCTGCTGCTTGACATGGAACTGACGCCAACCCAGCACGAATACATCGAAATTATTCGCTCCAGCGGAGAGTCGCTGCTGACTATCATCAATGATATTTTAGACTTCTCAAAAATCGAATCGGCCAAGCTAGACCTCGAACACCAGCCCTTCGACCTCGGGACTTGTCTGGAGGAAGCACTGGATTTGCTTGCCCCCAGGGCCACTGAAAAAGAGCTGGAGCTAGCCTACCTAACTGGCCCCGAGGTGCCTAAAATTCTGCTGGGAGACGTAACTCGACTGCGGCAAATTTTGGTGAACTTGATCAACAATGCCGTCAAATTTACTGAGCGGGGCGAGGTGGTGGTAACGGTCGAAGCGCGATCGCTAGAGCCTGTTTCCCTCCAGACAGCCCAGGCCCAGGCTACCGCTCCTCTCGTTGAACTTCAGTTCGCGGTCAGAGATACCGGCATTGGCATCCCAGCCGATAAGCGAGAGCGGCTGTTTAAGGCCTTTAGCCAAATCGACTCGTCTACCACGCGCCACTATGGCGGCACCGGGTTGGGCCTGGTAATCAGCCGCAAACTGAGCGAATTAATGGGCGGCAAAATGTGGGTTGAAAGCCAACCGGGGGTCGGCTCAACCTTTTACTTCACCCTAACGGCCTCGGTTGGCACTCAGTCGGAGGTGCCTACCGCTAAGGCGTTGGCCGGTAGACAGGTTTTGATTGTCGATGACAGTGCCATCAATCGACAAATTCTGATGCAGCGAACCCGTGGATGGCACATGCACCCGGTGGCGGCGGCTTCGGGCGCTGAGGCTTTGGCGCTTTTACAGCAGGATAAGCCCTTTGATTTAGCCATCTTAGATATGCAAATGCCGGCCATGGATGGTCTGACCCTGGCCGCCCATATTCAAGCATTGCCCAGGTACGCCCAGTTGCCGCTGATCATGCTGACCTCCATGGGCAAACCCGAGCATCTGTCCCCAGATGATCAGAACCGCTTTGCGGCCTTTCTCAACAAGCCCATTAAAACAGCCCTGCTCTATACGGTGTTAGCCCGTGCCCTACAAGAACCTTTGCTGCTGCCGCTGAAGCAGCAGCCTGAGGATCAAAGTCTGACGCCAGCATCAAAGCAGTCTTTGCGCATTTTGCTCGCTGAAGATCACTTGGTCAACCAGAAACTGGCTTTGCTGATGCTGAAGCGGCTAGGGTATCGGGCCGATACGGTGGGCAACGGCCTAGAAGTGCTGCAGGCGTTAGAGCGTCAACCCTACGATGTGGTGCTGCTAGATGTCCAAATGCCAGAGATGGATGGGCTGGAAGCGGCTAGGCGCATCTGCCAGGGCTGGCTGCCGCCCCATCGGCCTTACCTGGTAGCCATGACCGCCAACGCGATGCAGGGCGATCGCCAAAAATGCCTTGATGCCGGTATGGATGAGTATGTCAGTAAGCCCATTCGCCCCCAGGAACTAGCCCAGGTGCTAAGTCAATGTTGGCCTTTGTCAGCTGCGTCAGAAACACCTTTGCCCGCATCCGCCCCTGAACTCGCATCACCAACCCTAGACGCGCTAGTTTTAGACGAGTTACACAAAGCCCTAGGGGACGATACTGGAGAGGTGGTTGGCGAGTTAATTGACTTTTATCTTGCCGATACCCCTCCCCTGCTGGAGTCTATGCAAACTGCCGTGGGGCAGCAAAATTTTGAGGTTTTACAGCGCCTGGCCCACGGGCTTAAATCGAGCAGCGCTTCTCTAGGCGTGCTGCGTTTAAGCCAGTTTTGTCGACACTTAGAAACTATGGAGACTTTAGAAAACCCTGAGCAGGTAGTCAATACCCTGGCCTGCTTGGAAGCGGAGTATCGTGCTGTGGAAATTGCTCTACGCGGCTATGCGATCCAGAGGCATTAGCGGTGCCATACCGTAGCCCATAATAGAATGCCCCCGGCAGATGTTAAGCCTGGCTAGGGTGGGCAAGACGAACTGCGAGAGCAAGGGCAGCCCCATGGGTTAGAAAAACCGTCTAGGACGACGCCATCATCCCTTTAAAGGGGGGGAACCACTTTCCTTTGCTCCTAAGTCGTTAGCTTTTAGAGCAGGGCTTGGTGTGGTTGGAGGTGCAGGCGATTGAAGCAGATAATTTGATTGCGGCCTGTTCTTTTTGCTGCGTATAGGGCGAGATCGGCCGCGTGGAGTAAATCGTCGTCGTTGGTGCCATGGTCTGGAAAAATAGCGATGCCCCCCGAAACGGTGGCTTTGATCTTAGTCCCTGCCCAGCCCACAGCCGAGTCTTCAAACGCTTGACGGAGGCATTCAGCCCGCTGACGACCGGCCTCTAACGTCATGCCTGGGAAAACCATTAAAAACTCTTCTCCGCCTAGTCGATAAGGAATATCGCTCACGC
This sequence comes from Phormidesmidales cyanobacterium, assembly GCA_038255045.1. Lineage (GTDB taxonomy): Bacteria > Cyanobacteriota > Cyanobacteriia > Phormidesmidales > Phormidesmidaceae > Nodosilinea. The sequence goes on along the minus strand of JBBSLR010000056.1, from coordinate 6,197 downwards.
GCATCTGCTGGGAGAGAATTTGGCTAAAAGATTTAAGCACTAGATCGCCGACCCGGTGTCCAAAGGTGTCATTGATATGTTTGAAGTGGTCAATGTCTAGCATGATGAAGACGATAGGATAGTTTGACTGCCTGGCTTGCTGCAATTCCTTGGGTAACGTTTCGTTCAGGTGATGACGATTGAATAGCCCGGTTAACTGATCTTGCCTAGCCTGGTTTTCTAGCTCGGTTTGTAGAAATTCAATTTCCTCAAGCTGGCGCTGAAGGCAGTTGTTAGCCTGACGTAATTTTAGTTCTGCTTGATATCGCTGGGTAATGTCGTGTAATATCAGCAACCGGCCCTGTAGTCTGCCCTGATAGTCTACCAAGGGCGAAATTTGTGCGGTAGCATAGCACGGGCTTTGAGTGCTGAGCCAAAGTTCAAAGGGGGTTTCTACGCCTGTGGTGTAGTTTTGCAGAATTTCTGGGAAATTGGAAAAAGTGGTGTGGAGCGATTGTCCTATGCACCTGTTGTCTAAGCCGGTCAGCGATCGCCCCTGGGGATTGATATCGACAATGCGATGCTTTAGGTCGATGACGATGATCCCATCTCGCAGATGTTCGATCAACATTTCGCGGGCAATGGGGATGGTGTCAAAAGCACCCATCCGAAAGAGTGCCCAAAAGAAACATAGCCCCGTGGCGATCAGAGACATTGGCGTCAGGTTTAAGCCGGGGGGAGTGATGCGCAGTGAATAGAGTGCGCCACTTAAATAGGGAAACAACGACCCCAGCAGCAAAAACAGCGCTTGTCGCCGTCGTAAAGTCCCGCCGCTGAAGGTAGAGCGACCCAATAGCTGAATGCTTCGGATTCCGTATAGATACATGCAAAGGAGCACCCAGAAATAGCCAGGGCCATGCTCATAAATAGCAACGTTGCCAGGTGGTGAGCCTGGAATAATAACCGCAGTCCAGATCCAGTGATGCCAAGCATTGGTGGCGACTAAAATTACATTGGAAAGGGGCCAAATGCTCAGGCTGATCAGCTGATAGGGATTGAAGCGCGATCGCTCGTGGACGAAGGCGTCGGCAAAAAGGAAGAAAAAGACGGCGATGCCGCCAGTGCCGACATATTCTAGGGTTGACCAAAAAATTTTATCGGATACTGTTACCGACCCTGCTTCCATGGCGGCCACTGCTGCGTAGAAGGTACCGGCTATCATCATCAGTGAAAAATACGTGCGCGCTTGCGTTGAGCCACGCCGCTGCCAGGCCATGCTAGCGACTAGCACGTTAATCACTGCCGTCAGGGCCAGCACGCCAAAGTAAGGGTTGATTTGAAAGGACATAGGGTAATTAATCGATCCCCAGGTTTGACCGTAGATGCATAGGGGTATCTGAACGCGGTGCAGCTAACCTCGTTTCTGCTTAACTTGCCCTTTTAGACAGCCTGATCTTCAACGGTTGGCAAAGGGAAGCAAATTTTGATCGCGTCAATACTGTATTGGAATCGAGCAGCTTTGCCAATCTGTTACCGCTGGTAGTGGATTGGTAAAGCTTTTGGCTGGGGCCTGGTGGTGTCTGTAGATAGACTTCAGCCACGGCAAATAAGCGCTGGCCATTGCACCTGCGATCGCACCCCTGCTGGAGAGGGCGATCGATCTCAGGCTGGGCGCCCCTGGGCAACCAGAGGTAGGCGAGCAGAATTTAGGCGGTGATCCTAGCGGCCTTGAACGCGAAGATATGCTCAATGGTTTCTTCGACGGAGCGGTCGGGGGTCGAGGCGCCGGAGGTGACGCCGACGGTGATGGGGCCATCGGGTAGCCAGCCCGCGGTGGTGGTCATGTCGCCGTGGAGCAGCTTGTGCTCAATGCGGTTGCCGGGGCCAATACGGCTGGCGCTGTCGATGTGGTACGAGGGAATGCTGCGCTCGATCGCAATCTCTTGCAGGTGGGTGGTGTTGGACGAGTTGTAGCCGCCGATCACCACCATGAGGTCGAGCTTTTCATTCACCAGCTCAAACATGGCGTCTTGGCGCTCTTGGGTGGCGTCACAGATGGTGTTAAAGCTGAGAAAGTGGTCGTTGAGGGCCTGGGGGCCGTATTTTTTCAGCAGGGTGTGCTCAAAGAGTTTGCCGATCTGCTCGGTTTCGCCCTTGAGCATGGTGGTTTGGTTGGCGACGCCGATGCGATCAAGGTCGGTGTCGGGGTCAAACCCGGCGGAGCAGGCGTTGCCGAATTTGGCCATGAAGTCTTCTCGATCGCCACCGTTGAGAATGTAGTCGGCCACGTAGTTGGCCTGAGCTAAATTCAGCACCACCAGGTATTTGCCCGCAAAGGAGCTGGTGGCGACGGTTTCTTCGTGGTTGTACTTGCCGTGGATGATGGAGGTGTGGTCTTTTTTCTTGTGCTTCTCGACGGTGTTCCACACCTTAGAGACCCAGGGGCAGGTGGTGTCGACGATGGTGCAGCCCTTGTCGTTGAGCAACTGCATCTCCTGCACGCTGGCCCCAAAGGCGGGGAGAATCACCACGTCGCCCTGACCCACCACCGCAAAATCTTTCTCGCCATCCACCACTTCGATAAACTCCACCGCCATTTCCTTCAGGCGCTGGTTGACGCTGGGGTTGTGGATGATTTCGTTGGTGATCCAAATGCGCTCGGTGGGGAAGTGCTGGCGGGTTTCGTAGGCCATGGCCACGGCCCGCTCGACCCCCCAGCAAAAGCCAAAGGACTGGGCCAGCTTGATGGTGACATTGCCGCGAGTGAGGGTGTAGCTGCGATTCCCAGAGGGATCGCTCCGGGAATCGCGAATTTCTTGAATCAACCCGCTGTTGTACTCGGTCTGCATTTGCCCGGCCACCGCGTCGCCGTGGCCAAACCCCTGGCGAAAGTACTTGTCGGAGTGGTTTAAAGAGCGCTTAAAGGCCTTAGTATCCATCAGATCCTCAACGGGTGGCGGCATGGTTCTAGGATAGCGGGTTGGGTGGGGGGTTTTGCATTGCGATCGCCATAACCGCCCCAGGTTGCTCAATGGTTATCCCCGAGTGGTGCTCTCGCTGACGCCCTGGCCAGAGATAATAAACCCGAAACTCTCCATAGGCTCACCCCCATGACTGCCGACATTCGTCTACTCGTGCTCGACATCGACGGCACCCTGGCTGGCGTATCTAACCAGATCAACGCCCCTGTGATAGAAGCGATTCGCGCGGTGCAGCAGCGGGGGGTGGCGGTGGCGATCGCCACCGGGCGCATGTATCAGTCGGCCCTGCGGTTTTACCAGACCGTCGGCTCGACCCTGCCGCTGCTGGCCTACCAGGGGGCCTTCATCAAAGATCCCAACACGCAAAAACTGCACCGCCACACCCCCCTACCCCGCCAGCTGGCCCTGGAACTGCTTACCTACCTGGCCCCGATGGAGGCCAACAATGACCTGTCGATTCATCTCTATATCGACGACCAGCTCCACGTGCGGGCGGTGATTGACGACACCGCAGCCTACGCCGAGCGATCGGGCATTCGCCCCGTGGCGGCGGGAGATCTGGCGGCGCTGCTCAAGGGCAATGTCGCCATCGAAACCACCAAGCTGCTGACCCTGAGCAACAACCTTGGCCTGCTCAGCGATATTCTCAGCGACCTGGGCCAGCGCTACCCCACCGACGACCTGTACCTGACGCGATCGGTAGAATACTTCGTTGAGGCCACCCACCCCAAGGCCAACAAAGGCGAGGCGGTGAGGTTTTTGGCCGAAGACCTGCTGGGCCTGACCCGCGACCAGGTGATGACCATCGGCGACAACTACAACGACCTCGAAATGCTGCGCTACGCGGGCATCGGCGTGGCCATGGGCGATGCCCCCGAGCCGGTCAAGCAGGGGGCCGACTGGGTGGCTCCGGGGGTAGAGGCCGATGGGGTGGCGGCGGCCCTGCGAGAGTTTCTGCTGTAGCGTCTGTGGCGTCTGTAGCGTCTTTGGCCAGGCTGTCGTACAGCCCTGAGAGGGTGACCACCCCGTAGCCCTGGTAGTCAATCAGCCTGAGCAGGCCGGGGAGAGCCTGGGCCGTCTGCACACAGCGCGCCAGCGAGCCGCCGTGCATGACAAAAATCGCCCCCGGAAAAATAAACTGCGCCAGGTACCAAGTGTTGAGGTTGGGGGTGCTCAGCCGCTGCATGGTGTCGAAGGGAATCATCGAGGCCAGGGCCACCAGCGACTCGTAGCCGGGGGTGAGGCGAATGTGATCGACCATGGCCCGGTTGTAGAGGCCCCGCCCCGGTCGATACCAGCGAATCGGCTGCTGGGTGAGGTCGGTGATGCGATCGTGGGCCTCTTGAAAGTGGCGGGCAAACTGGGCCGGCTGCAAGATCGCCGGGGTGGTGTCGGTGGTGCCGTGGTTGGCAATTTCATGCCCCCCGGCGAGGATCTCTTGCAGAATGGTGCTGCCAGGACTGAGGTGGTCGGTGATCACAAAAAAGGTGGCCCGCACCGGGTGCTCGGCGTTGCGGTTGTAGGTATCGAGAGCCTTGAGAATCAGTCGAGTCGAGGCGTCGTCCCGCTCCCCCGGCGTCGGCACATCGTCGATCGTGAGCGCCACCATCTGCGCCTGGGTCGGCGCGTAGAACAGCGCCTCTGGGAACATCCGGGCGACCTGGGTGAGCAGCTGGTGGTGGGGAGGCGCCATGGGGAGGATTGCTCAGCAGAGCCGATAGGAACTGGCTAATAAAACCAGTCTACCGCCGCCAGCCCACGCACTCACGCTAGCCCTGTCAAGCCAAACTATTCCCGAAATGCCAACAGGCTATTGGACTCCGGCCACAACCACCAGGGAGTAAACTCCCTGGCTCATAGCAAAAGTCTGCTAAAGCAGACTGGGGAACTCAGCTCCCAATCCTCTTCAGAGGATTTCTGCTTTGAGCCTTGGACTTTTAGTCCTGGGCTCAGCGGCCAATCCGAGGGATCGACCCCTAAATCTGCCCCACTCCCCCACCCATCCACCCATCCACCCTTCACCCTACACCCCTCACCCCCCTTCACCGACTCGTCGGATCCAAACTATCCCGCAGCCGATCGCCCAGCGTATTAATACACAGCACCGTCAAAAAAATCGCCAGCCCCGGAGCCAGCACTAGGTAGGGGGCACTCTCAATATAGTTTTGGGCGTCGTAGAGCATGCGCCCCCAGGTGGGCACATCGGGCGGAAAGCCCACGCCGAGAAAGCTCAGGGTAGACTCGGCCAGCAGCGCGTTGCCCACGCCGATGGTGGCTGCCACAATCACCGGGCCAAGAATATTGGGCAGCAGGTGACTTTTCACAATGCCCCAGGGCCGCGCCCCCAGGGCCACCGCCGCCTGCACAAAGGTGCGCTGCTTGAGGCTCAAGAACCCGGCCCGCACCAGCCGCGCCACCGACATCCAGTTGAGCACACCAATCACCAGCACCACCAGCAGAAAAATTCCCCGCTCGGCCCCTAGGGCGCGGCGCACCGGGTCGCCAAACAGGTAGACCACCAGCAGCACCAGGGGCAGCTGGGGCAGGGCCAAAAACAGGTCGGTCAAACGCATCAGCACCGCATCCACCCAGCCGCCGTAGAACCCGGCCACTGCGCCAATGCCCACCCCCAGACTAATGCCCACCAGGGTCGCCGCCAGCCCCACCGCCAAAGAAATGCGGCCCCCAATCAACAGCCGGGCCAGCTGGTCTTGGCCCAGGTCGTTGGTGCCTAGGGGTTGGCCCCAGCCAGGGGGCAAAAAGGCGCGGCCAAAGTCGATGGCGCTGGGGGAGGCCGCGTAGAGCAGGGGGCCAAGGGCGATCGCCCCCACCAGCCCCACCAGCACCGCCAGCGCCAGCCGGGCCACCGGGTCACCCCACAGCCTGCCCCAGGCCCGGTTTTTGCTGCCGGCTACCGCGATCGCTGGCGCGAGAATTTTCTCTGGTATTTTCTCGGGGGCGATGTCTGAGTCAATGGCCATAGCGCACCCTGGGGTCAATCACCCCGTAGAGCAGGTCTGCCGTCAGGTTAAAGCCCACCACCAGCACGGCGTAGATAAAGGCGATCGCCATCACCACCGGCGTGTCGCCCCGGTAGATCGCCTCGATCAGCAGCGCCCCAATGCCCGGCACCCGAAACACCTGCTCGGTGACGATCGCCCCGGTAAAAATGGTTGGAATATCCAGCGCCACCAGGGTCACCACCGGCATCAGCGCATTGCGCAGCATGTGCAGCGT
>JBBSLR010000055.1:0-10078 GCA_038255045.1 Phormidesmidales cyanobacterium | reverse complement strand
TTGATTGACCTGCCCACCTGCGGTGTGGCCATTGAGTACCAGCCCGCGACCCAGAGCTTTAGCGCCCGGCTGCCCGGCGATAGCATGTGCAGCTTCACCGCCAACGGTGTCACCACCTATGTGCGGCTCAAGTTTGACATTGGCCCCGACCCAGCTATGCCGGGCGACCCGGTGGTGTTTCAAATGGAGGATCGCGGCATTGACCCCGACACGGGCAAAGCCACCTGGGGGCCGCAGATGGGGCCGTTTTGCCTGGTCAAGCAAACCGCCTTTGCGCTGCCCGGATGACCGCCCGGTAGCTCGGGGCCGCCCCGCTGGGAATAATATCGGTGTTACCCTGGAGCGACGTCAGCGGCCCAGCCACACCTTGCGGAGCGGCGATGGTTGAGCGGCAATTTTTTCCCCTACGTTTTCCCCAGACCCCGCATGGAGCGCGATTTTCTCATTTTAACGGTGTACTTCATCTGCATGGGCTACGTGGTCTATCAGATGGCGCTGTCGATTGAGGAAGAGCTAGAAGACCAGGTGGTGCTGGTGCCCGATGGCGAGACTTTGGAGAGCACGGTGCGATCGCAGCTGGTGCGCCAGGGTTTCTTAGCCACCACCGTCAAAGTGCTCCAGAGTGGCGAAGGCCCCCTGGGCAAAGCTGTCTCGCTCCAGCTGACCATGCCCGAGCCTAGAAGCCTCGCCCCCGCCAAAGATAGAGAAGAAGAGGAACGGGGCGAAGGGGTGATTGTGATGCAGGTGCTGCCCCAGGGGCCGCAGCCGCTCCAGCCGATCATGGGGTTAACGGTGCAGGTGGTTAACCAGAGCCGCGCCCTCCAGGTCACCGTCGATTGGGATCGCAGCTCCATTACCCGCATGACCAGCGAAATTCGCCGGGTGATTCGTCATACGCCGGGTATGCGCCTCGACCTAGCCCTGCCCCAGGTGACCAGCGTGGTCAACCCCAACCAGTTGCTCCGCACCGTAGTCACCAGCGAAGACTGCTTTGGCCGCAATACCGATACCCAGGTGCTGCAGATGGCGGCTCCAGTGGTCGATGTGCCCAAGATGGCCGGGCTCAAAGGCCCCCTGAGCAACTATTCCCTCGATTTGGTGGTGCAGCTGATGCCCTTTGGCGGGCGCGGTGGCCGACCGATTACGCTGCTGCTGCCCTTTCGCTTTGCGGTAGAACCCCTGCCCGCCAAAGCCGCCATCCCCATGGTCAACTGGATTCTCAACCGCTAGGTAGCGCGATTCGGCGATGTCCCATCTACCCTTCGGTCGGCAGGAGACGGTAAGCTAAGACCTATGGAAACCCTCAAGCGCATTCTGCAATATCTGCTGGCCGCTTTCTTTGTGGTGGCGGGGCTAAACCACTTCATCAACTCAGGTTTTTACCTGACGATCATGCCGCCCTACCTGCCCTGGCCCCTGGGGCTGGTTTACCTCAGCGGCTTTTTTGAGGTGGCCCTGGGCATTTTGCTGCTGGTGCCAAGGTTTACGTCCCTGGCCGCCTGGGGGTTAGTGGCGCTGCTAATAGCGGTGTTTCCGGCCAATATTCACATGGCGATCAATTCAGATTTATTTCCTCAATTTAGTGCCACGGCCCTGTGGCTCAGGCTGCCGCTTCAGTTTGTGCTGATTGCCTGGGCCTACTGGTATACCCGGCCCAAGGCCAGCCAGCGATAGCAGCAGGTAGCTCAGCGGGGGCAAGTAACGTTTGCCCTAGCAGCCTGGGGGGGACGAGCAGGATTTTGCAGACGGGCCAAAAAATCAATCTCGCTTGAATTGAGGAAAACCACGATGGCTGCCCTACTGGTAATTGACGTGCAAAAGGGTCTAGATGAGCCGGTTTGGGGTCAGCGCAACAACCCCGGGGCCGAGGCCCACCTGGCTCGGCTGCTGGCGGAGTGGCGCTGCCGGGAGCTGCCTGTGATTCACGTGCGCCACTGTTCGGTCAACCCCAGCTCGCCCCTGCGCCCCGAGCTACCCGGCAATGCCTACAAGCCCGAAGCCCAGCCCCTGCCGGGGGAAATAGAATTTACCAAAACTGTCAACAGCGCCTTTATTGGCACCGGGTTAGAAGACTATTTGCGATCACACCACATCGCCGCCTTAGTGGTCGTCGGTCTCACCACCGATCACTGCGTCTCTACCTCGGTACGAATGGCGGCCAACCTGGGCTTTGAGGTGACGCTGGTGGCCGACGCCACCGCCACCTTTGAGCGCCGAGGCCACGACGGCACCCTCTACTCTGCCGCAGACATGCACGCGATTAACCTGGCCAGCCTCAACGGCGAATTTTGTACGGTACGGTCTACCCAACAGGTCATCGACGCAGTTACGGCCTCCGCAGCCTGAAGACCACAGTAGGAGGATCGGTTATTGCGACTTACCGACCGTACGCCAGGGCGGTAGTCTAGGCCAGGTTAGCACTCTGGCATAGCGAGTGCTAAGTTGGTCTCTGGAGAGCTGAAAGACAGGACGACATGGCAAAAAGAATTTCCTTTAATGAAGCTTCGCGGCAGGCCCTTGAAAAAGGCGTCAACGCCTTAGCAGACGCCGTTAAAATCACCCTCGGCCCTAGGGGGCGCAACGTCGTACTTGAGAAAAAGTACGGGGCACCACAGATCGTTAACGATGGCATCACCATTGCCAAAGAGATCGAGCTAGAAGATGTCTTCGAAAACTTGGGCGCTCGCCTGATGCAAGAAGTCGCCTCTAAGACCAAAGACCTGGCGGGCGACGGCACCACCACCGCCACCGTACTGGCCCAGGCCATGGTCAAAGAAGGGCTCAAGAACGTGGCGGCCGGCACAAATCCCGTCAGCCTGCGGCGCGGCATTGAGAAGGCCGTCAACACCCTGGTGAGCGAAATCGCGGCGATCGCCAAGCCGGTCGAAGGCAACGCCACCATTGCCCAGGTCGCCACGGTCTCCGCTGGCAGCGACGAAGAGATCGGCAAGATGATTGCCGAAGCCATGGACAAGGTGACCAAAGACGGCGTTATCACCGTAGAAGAGTCTAAGTCTCTCTACACCGAGCTAGACGTGGTCGAGGGCATGCAGTTTGATCGCGGCTACATCTCCCCCTACTTTGTCACCGACCAAGAGCGCATGGTGACCGAGCTAGACAACGCCCGCGTGCTGATCACCGACAAAAAGATTGGCTCTATTCAAGACCTGGTGTCGGTGCTTGAGAAGGTCGCCCGCGAGGGTGCCCCCCTGCTGATCATCGCCGAAGACATTGAGGGCGAGGCCCTGGCCACCCTGGTGGTCAACAAGGCTCGCGGCGTGCTCAACGTGGCCGCCATTAAGGCTCCTAGCTTTGGCGATCGCCGCAAGGCCATGCTCCAAGACATCGCCGTGCTCACTGGCGGCCAGGTGATCTCTGAAGAGATCGGCCTCAGCCTCGACACCGCCGATCTGTCGATGCTGGGCACCGCCACCAAGGCCACCATCACCAAAGACACCACCACCCTGGTGTCTGATGCGGGCAACAAGGCCGACATCGACAAGCGCATCGCCCAGATTCGTCAAGAGCTGGCCGCTACCGACTCCGACTACGACAAAGAAAAGCTCTCCGAGCGCCTGGCCAAGCTGGCGGGCGGCGTCGCCGTGATCAAAGTCGGGGCCGCCACCGAAACCGAGCTCAAAGACCGCAAGCTGCGCATTGACGACGCCCTCAGCGCCACCAAAGCCGCAGTAGAAGAAGGCATCGTCCCTGGCGGCGGCGCGACCCTGCTGCACCTGGCCGCTAAGCTAGATGCCCTCAAGGCATCCCTCAGCGACCCCGAAATCATCATCGGCGTAGACATTGTGCAGCGGGCCATTGAGGCTCCCCTGCGGCAGATCGCCGACAACGCCGGGCAGCAGGGCACCGTGGTGGTCGAAAAGGTCAAGAGCCTGAGCTTCCCCATGGGCTACAACGCCCTCACCGGGGCCTACGAAGACCTGATTGCGGCGGGCATTATCGACCCGGCTAAGGTGGTGCGTTCTGCCCTGCAAGACGCCGCCTCGATCGCCGGTATGGTGCTCACCACCGAAGTCCTCGTGGCCGAAATTCCTGAGCCTGAACCTGCTGGTGGTGGTGCCCCCGGCATGGGCGGCATGGGCGGCATGGGCGGCATGGGTGGCATGGGCGGCATGGGTGGCATGGGCGGCATGGGCATGATGTAGCCTGTTCCCAGTCATGTTTGAATAAATGCTTGACCCCTAGGGGCACAGTCATGGCTGTGCCCCTAGGCTGTATATGGTGAAATCTTTGGGAGTTAGAACAATGTCGCGCCGCACACCCAACCCAGGGGCCAACCCATCCTCATCGCCAGACCGAGCCGATCAGCCATGGGCCAATCCAGCTGATGCAGAGGCGTTAAGGGCAGCGGCTTCTAACACCCTCAACGCCCCGCCCCACGAGGGCAGAAAGAAACTGATTGACTTTAACTATTCGACCCCCGGCACGCTTCCTGGTGCGCTCAACATTCCGGATGACGCCCTGCCCACCGAACTTTATTTGATAGACTATAGTCCAGAAGCCGTGCATACTGCCACTATTGATCACCCGATGGAGTGCGAGGTTCTAGGCAGGCCCGAAAGCGTTACCTGGCTCGATGCCCGAGGGTTGGGCAGTGAAGCTACTCTGCTGCAGATCGGTCAGACCTTTGACCTTCACCCTTTAATGCTCGAAGACATTGTCAATGTGCCCCACCGTCCCAAAATCGACTTTTACGACGACAAGATTTTGATCATCATGCAGATGGTGCAGCCCAAAAAAACCGGCTCTGGGGTAGGCAGTGAGCAGGTGAGCTTTGTCATGGGTAATGGCTTTCTTGTCACATTTCAGGAAGAACCCGAGTGGGACTCGTTTAACCCGGTGCGCGATCGCATCCGGCGCGGCACCGGCACGATTCGAACCCAGGGATCCGACTACCTGGCCTATGCCCTGCTCGACACTATCGTCGACAGTTTCTTCCCCGTGCTAGAAGCAATTGGCGAAACCCTCGAAGATCTCGAAGAGGAAGTAGTAGCTAACCCCACCAATGCCACGATTAAAAAAATTCATCGCATGCGCCGGGCGCTGATGAAACTACGCCGCTATATCTGGCCCCAGCGCAGCGTGATCAATAGCCTGATCCGCGACAGCGACGAGCTGATCCGCCAGGAGGTGCGCGTTTACCTGCAAGATGTCTACGACCACATCGTGCAGGTGGTCGACATCATCGAAAACTACCGCGAGATTGCCTCCAGCCTGATGGATGTGTACCTGTCATCCATCAACAACCGCATGAACGAGGTGATGAAGCTGCTGACGGTGATCTCTTCTATTTTTATTCCCCTCACCTTTATCGCCGGGGTCTACGGCATGAACTTCAACACTGAGCGATCGCCCTTCAACATGCCAGAACTTGGCTGGTACTGGGGCTATGTCCTTTGCCTAGCCGTGATGGCGGTGATTGCCGCCGCCCAAATCTATCTGTTCTGGAGACGCGGCTGGTTCGACAATTTTTCGACGACGAGACGTTAGGGGCGGGGAGTGAAGAGGATCGCAAATTCAAATCTCCTCACTTTCCACTTCGTATCCTCCACCTTCCCGCCCGGTGATACCATAGCAACGCCCTTGACCCCGCACCCCGATGGATCTCAAAGCCCACATCCGCGACATTCCTGACTTCCCCAAACCCGGCATTCTCTTCCGCGACATTACGCCGCTGCTGGGCAACCCCGCCGCCATGCAGTACAGCATTGATGCCTTTGCTGAGCAAGTGGCCGACTACCGCCCCGACTACATCGTGGGCATTGAGTCGCGGGGTTTTATCTTTGGCATGCCCCTGGCCTACAAGATGGGCGTCGGCTTTGCCCCGGTGCGCAAGCCCGGCAAGCTGCCCGCCGCCGTCCACACCGCCAGCTACGCCCTAGAGTACGGCAACGACACCATCGAGCTGCACCAAGACGCCTTTAGGCCAGGCAGTCGGGTGCTGATCATTGACGACCTAATCGCCACCGGGGGCACCGCCGCCGCCACCGCCGAGCTAGTAGAGCAAACTGGCTGCACCTTAGCGGGCTTCGGCTTTGTGATTGAGCTAGTGGGGCTAGAAGGCCGCACCAAGCTGCCCGATGTACCCGTCACCGTGCTGTTGCAGTATTGATGCCTGGGGCTGGGCCAAGCTAAATCTGACAGTCATGGGAGCGTGGACGGGTAGCGATCTGAACTAATCCTTGGGCGTCAGCGCCAGAGCGTAGCGCAGACAGCGCATCACCACAAACCACAGGGCCGCAATCACCAGCACCAGCCCCACGCGGTTGAGCCACCCGCTCGACTCTAGCGCCAGGGCGTTAAATGCCGCGTGGGAGAGCATCGCCGCCAGCAGGCCATTGCGCACCAGCCCGGCCCCTCGCCCGGGGGGAGCAAACTTCGCCAGCCCCAGGCCATAGCCCCAGAGAGACGACCACAGGGCGTGGCCCGGCCCCGCCAGCAACCCCTGGAGGGCAAACATACTGAGCACGGCGGGCCAGACCGCCCCGGCCCCGGCTCCTGGCACCCCCAGCCGCGCCACGGCAAAGTAGGCGTAGAGCATCGAACCCACCACTTGCAGCGTGGCAAAGCCCAGCCCCGCTGCCGAGGCAAAAATAATGCCATCCACCGGCTCGTCAAACTCGGGGTGGTTATAAACACCCCGCTTGACCACCCAAAATTTTGCCAGCTCCGCCAGAACGGGCACGACGACTACCGCCATCAACCAGGCCGGCAGCGGCACAAGCTGCTGCACCAAAAATACCGGCACAAACGCCAGCAGCCCCAGGCCAAAAATCTTTAGCACCAGCCCTCGCGGCTCGGGGTTGAGCTGGTCGCGGGTGTAAAAAAACCACAGCAAAAACACCAGCGGGGCCAGGGCCAGAGCCACAATGCCTACCACCGTCGCCAGCACGTTTGGATCACTCGCAAGATTTGCCATCGGTCAGGGGATACAGCAGGGGACAGGGAGATTGCCTCTGATAATACATCGAGTGGCTGAGGGCGGGAGTGGGTGGGTGGGTGAGTAGGTGGGTGGCTCTCGCCGATAAATCTGGGCTGGCTAGGGAAAATAATATGGCCCACGGTACGGGGTAGGTGAGTAATTTCTAGATTTCTACCTTTGAGCGTTGAATTGTATACCTCGATCCCTACATCTTCCCAATAAGGGCCGCAATCTTTGTAAGATAGGGGTTCACAGCAGCCACTAAGGTACTGGGTTGTTCATGCAGGATGTGTTGGTCATAGGCTCAGGGCCAGCGGGTCTATCGCTGGCGGCGGCCCTGGCAGAGGCGGGGCTGGCGGTGCAGGGGTTGGCCCTGGCCGATCCGGCGCGCCCCTGGCCCAACACCTATGGCATCTGGGTCGATGAGCTAGAAGACCTGGGCCTGGTGCAGTTTTTGGGCCATCACTGGAAGGACTGTGTGGTGAACGTCAACAGCGGCGTTTTACCGCTGCACCGCGAGTATGGGCTGATCAACAAAGATCGTCTGCAAACCCACTGGCTCACCCTGGGTGAGCAGCACCAGGCCACCTGGCACCAAGGCAAAGCCGCCCGCCTTGAGCATTTCACTACCCACAGCGAAGTTACGACTGCGGCTGGAAAAACCCTCAAGGCCCGGCTGGTCGTCGATGCCACGGGTCATCACTCGGCTTTTGTCAAGCGCCCGGCGGCTCCCGAGCTGGCTTTTCAGGCGGCCTACGGCGTTGTCGGACGGTTTTCTGAGCCGCCAATTCGCCCTCAGCAGATGGTGCTGATGGACTATCGCGACCACCACCTTACCCCTGCCCAGCGCCAGGAGCCGCCCACCTTTCTCTACGCGATGGATTTGGGCGATGGGGTATATTTCGTCGAAGAGACATCGGTGGCGCACCATCCGGCCATTTCGCTGGATGTGCTGAAAGATCGACTGCACCAGCGGCTCCGCTACCGGGGCATTGAGGTCAAAGAGGCTCACCATACCGAGCGCTGTCTGTTTCCGATGAATCAGCCCCTGCCCGATTTCACCCAGCGGGTGGTAGGGTTTGGCGGTGCAGCCAGCATGGTGCACCCGGCGTCGGGCTACATGGTGGGGGCGATGCTGCGGCGCGGGCCAGGGTTGGCGCAGGCGATCGCCGCTGCCCTGAGCTCACCTCAAACTACCCCGAGCCAGGCCGCTAGCCAGGCATGGCACACCCTATGGCCCGCCGATCGCCTGCGCAAGCACTACCTCTATCTCTTTGGCCTAGAAAACCTGATGGCCTTTGATGCGCCCCAGCTGCACCAGTTTTTTGCCGCGTTCTTTAGTCTGCCCACCGACGACTGGGCGGGTTTTTTGGCCGATAGCCTGACGCTGCCCGAGGTGGTGCAGTCTATGATCGGGCTGTTTGGCCGCGCCCCCAACTCGGTGCGGCTGGGGTTAATGCGATCAGTGTTTAGCCATGGCCACCTGCTGGGGCGCACGCTGATGAGCTAATTAAATTCATGGCGTATACTCTGAGGTTAGAGGCTTGGGGTTAGAGTCCAGCCTGGTAAACCTCGCCCCCGACTTTGCCGCCCATGTACTGCCGGGCTGGGCTAACTTCTCACCCCAATGTGGGCAACCTGACTGTATTCGTGGGTAGGTGGGCCTGTACTGCTCCTGCCCGACTGTCGTACTAGCTGCTGCCGAGTCCATCATGGAGAACCCTTTCATGGCTGAGTTACCCAACGCCCCTGCTGCCCAACCCGCGCCGCCGCCGCCCCCTAGGCCGCCGTCTGGGGCGGCCCAGGCCCAGGCCACGGCTCAAGCCCGTGCCCAGGCTGCGGCCCGGGCCGCAGGTCAGGCGGCGGCCGCCCAAGCGGCGGGTAGACCCCCGGCCCCAGCAGCGGCTCCGGCTCCGGCTCCGGCCGCCCAGGCGGCGGGTAGACCTCCGGCCCCAGCAGCGGGCCAGGCTCCGGCCGCTGCCGCAGGTCAGGCTCCAGCAGCGGCTCCGGCTCCGGGCCAGGCACGCCATCGCCCAGCCGCGCCGCCGCCGATGCCCAATGCGGCGGAATCCGTCAAAATCAGCGGTGGCCCTACCCTCGAAAAAATCGTGCGGGAGGCCTTCGACAAGGGCTTCTCTGACGTTCACATGGGGGTGGGGGAGGTGCCTCGGTTCCGTGATCGCGGTGAAATGTCGCTCACCGAGTACCCCGTCACCGACGAAGCCACCTTCTATGGCTGGCTCGAAGAAATTCTCAAACCCGATGAAATTCAGGAGTTTCGCCAAACCCTCGACTTTGACGGGGCCGCCCAGTACGAGTTCACCCGCATCCGGATCAACATCTTCGAATCCCTGCGCGGCCCCGCCATGGTGCTGCGTCTAATTCCGGTAAAAATCCTCACCCTCGACCAGCTGGGCTTCTCGTCCATCTTTCGGGATGTGTGCCATTACCACAAAGGGTTGGTCTTGGTCACAGGCCCGACTGGCTCGGGTAAATCGACCACCATGGCGGCGATGATTGACTACGTCAACACCGAGATGCCCAAAAACATCATCACCATCGAAGACCCGGTGGAATTTGTCCATACGAGTCGGCGATCGCTGATCAAACAGCGGGAAGTGGGCATGCACACCCAGAAGTTTGACAACGCCCTCAAGGCCTCCCTGCGGGAGGACCCCGACATCATCCTGATCGGTGAAATGCGGGATAAAGAGACGGTGAACACCGCCCTCAAAGCCGCCCAAACCGGACACTTGGTGATGGGCACCCTGCACACCAACAGCGCCGTCAAAACCGTAGAGCGGATTCTCAACCTGTTCGAGCCTGAGCAGCAGGCCCCCGTGCGGGTATCCCTAGCAGAGTCACTGGTGGCCGTCATCGCCCAGGGGCTCTGCCGCACCACCGACGGCAAGCGGGCGGCCTTCCACGACATTTTGATCAATACCGACGCCATCAAAGACTACATTCTGCGAGGGCAGCTCGACGAGGTCGAAGCTCTGATTCCTAAGTGTGGCTTCGACGGCATGTGTACCATGAATCAGTCGCTCTACGCCCTCTACGAGTCAGGCCGCATCACCGAAGAGACCGCCCTAGAAATGTCGCCTCGGCAAAACGAAATGGCCCAAATGCTGCGGGGCC